>QNBY01000051.1 GCA_003644275.1 Planctomycetota bacterium | reverse complement strand
GAGATATACTCCATATCGCTGGGTTCGGGCCACACGGAGCCCGGCGAGCTGAAGGACATCGTGGCGCAGGTGCTGGAGGAGCAGGTGCGCACGCCGGAGGAGCTCGAGGAGAGCGGCCGGCGGATAGTCAAGACTCACTACTTCCGCCTCGACGAGATGACCACCGGCTTCCACCCGGGCGAGTTCATCATCATCGCCGGCCGTCCCAGCATGGGCAAGAGTTCGCTCATCCTCTCCATGGCGGCCAAGATAGCCGCCGGGCCTCCCCGCGTGCCCTGCGCGGTGTTCTCCCTCGAGATGAGCCGCGAGCAGTGCGCCGCGAACATACTCTGCGGCCTGGCCAAGGTGCCCGTCCAGGAGCTGCGCCGCCGCCAGGGACTGCCGAAGGGATACAAGCAGCGCCTCATCGAGGCCGCGGGGCAGCTGGAGGACCTGCTTCTCATCATAGACGACAGCGTGTCCCTGTCGCCCGCCCAGCTCCGCTCCCGGGCGAGGAGGCTCAAGAGCCGCTACGGCATCGGCGCCATCTTCATAGACTACCTTCAGCTCATGCAGGGCAACAGCCGCTTCGAGAACCGCCAGCAGGAGGTGGCCGAGATCTCGCGCAGCCTCAAGTTGCTTGCCAAGGAGCTTTCGATACCGATAATTGCAGGGTCGCAGATAAGCCGCGAGGCCGAGGCAGGCAAGGACCAGAGGCCGCGTCTTTCCCACCTGAGAGAGTCCGGCGCCATAGAGCAGGACGCCGACGTGGTGCTTCTGCTCTACCGGGACGAGTACTACAACAGGGAGAAGACGAAGGAGCCGGGCGTCGCCGAGGTCATCGTGGCGAAGCAGAGGAACGGCCCCACCGGCACGATAAAACTCGCCTTCCTCAAGGAGTACACGCTGTTCGAGAACTACACGTCCGCCGTGCGTTGAAAGGTCGGGAGGGTAACGTGAGACGAACTTTCCGTTTGATATGCCTCGGGTTGTTGTTGGCGGGCCTGGCCGCTTTCGTCCGCCCGGCCTCCGCTTCCGTCCGGTCGGGGTTGAAGGGCAAGAAGATCGTCGAGGTGGAGGTGTCCGGCCCCAACGTCAAGACGGCGGCGCGGTTGAAGCTCATCCTGCGCACCCGCGAGGGGACGCCCTACGACCCCGAGACCACCGACAAGGACGTGAAGGAGCTCTTCGCCCGCAACCTGGTCGAGGACGTCTCCGTGTTCGTCACCGAGGTGGAGGGCGGCGTGAAGGTGACCTTCAAGGTCATCGAGAAGCGGGTGATAGTCCGGATAGTGTTCGATCCCCCCAAACTCTACGTGAGGACCTCCGTGCTGAAGGGGAAACTTCTGTCGAAGGAGGGCGAGTACTACAGCTTCGCGCTCGCCTCCCAGGACGAGGAGATAATAGCCGCGAAGCTGCGGAAGTACGGCTACCTGAAGGTGAAGGTCAAACATTCCGTCGAGGAGGTGCCCGGCGGCGTGAACCTCGTCTTCAAGGTGGACCAGGGCCCGCGCTACGCCGTGGGCGAGATACGCTTCGTCGGGAACGCCTCCATCAGCGCGAGGAAGCTCCGGCGCAAGATGCGCACCAAGAAGAAAGACCTGTTCCACTCCGGCGCGCTGGACGAGATGAAGCTCAAGGCCGATCTGGAGATAATCCGCCGCATGTACCTCGACGAGGGGTTCCTCGACGTGAAGGTGGAGCTCGAGCCCATCGACCTGCCCGAGCCGCCCCCCGGCTACAAGATGAAGAAGAAGCACCTGTTCCCCATCGTCATAAAGATAGACGAGGGGCCGCGCTACCGCATCGCCTCCGTTTCCTTCACGGGCGACACCGTGCTCGACGAGGACGAACTCCGCTCCCTGCTCGTCGTGAAGCCGGGCGATTACGCCTCGCTCAAGAAGATAGACAAGAGCGCGATGAACATAGTGGACGCCTTCGGCGAGATGGGCCGCGCCTTCACCGAGGTGAAGCCGGAGATAGTGCCCGCCGCCACGGAAGGGAAAGTGGACGTGATATTCCACATCCGCCAGTCCAACGTGGTGAGGGTGCAGGAGGTCATCATCCAGGGCAACGAGGTGACGAAGGAGCACGTCATAAGGCGCGAGCTCAGGGTGTATCCCGGCGAGTTCCTCACGACCAAGGGCGTGAGGGAGTCGCTCAGGAACCTCTCGGCTCTCGGCTACTTCGAGGACGCCCGCATAAGCTACGCCCCCCGCAGCGAGGACCTCACCGACGTGATAGTGACGGTGAAGGAAGGAAAGACGGCGAGCCTCATGTTCGGCGGCGGCGTCTCCAACGCGGCGGACGTGTTCGTAAACCTCACCTACACCGAGCGCAACTTCGACATAGGCGACGTGCACGGCTTCAAGGGAGGCGGCCAGCAGCTCAAGCTCTCCCTGAACGTCGGCGCCACCATGACGTCCTACAACCTCGACTTCTTCGATCCCCACGTGAAGGACAGCGACTACAGTTTCGGCGTCGGCACCTCACGCCGCGAGTACGACCGCTCCACCTACGACGACAAGCGCATCGAGGGCCACATGATGGTGGGCAAGCACCTGTCCGAGCACGTTACGGTCACGCTGCAGTTCACCTTCGAGTACGTCGAGATAGAGAACGTGGAGGACGACGCCCCCCTGCCGGTGAAACTGGACGAGGGTTCGCACAACCTCGCCTCCGTCGGCGTGCGCCTGCGCTACCGCGACACCGACAAGCCCTTCATCCCCACCGAGGGCTGGGACGCCTCCATCGGGGCCTACTTCTACACCGAGGCGCTGGGGAGCGACTACGACTTCTACAAGGTGCTCACCCGAGCCTCGCGCTACTGGAAGGTGTACACCACCGAGAGCGGCGCTTCCCACACCCTCATGGCCCGCCTGAAGGTCAACTACATGGAGGAGATGGGCGGGACGGACACCATACCCACGTTCGAGAGGCTGTACCAGGGCGGCGTGAACTCGGTGAGGGGCTGGCAGGCCCGCGAGATAGGCCCCCGCATGGACGGCGAGCCCATCGGCGGCTACTTCAGCGCCTGCGCCACGCTGGAGTACTACTTCCCGATATACCAGGACGTGCTTCACTTCGCGGTGTTCTTCGACGCGGGCGGCGCGTGGCCGACGGCGGGCGACTTCGACACGTCGGACCTGCGGTACGGCACCGGCTTCGGGCTTTACATCCGCACCCCGCTTTCGCCCGCTCCGCTCAGGATATACTATACGGACGCTCTGAACCCCAAGGACGGCGAGGATACCGAGGTCGTCCAGTTCAGTTTCGGTTTCTTCTTCTAAAAAAGCATCAGGAGGACAATATGCGCGCAAGACTGGTCGTTCCGTTTCTCTTCCTCTGCGTCGCCGGAGCGGCGCTCACGCTGGGGATTCTTCCCGGCACCGCCGAGGAGGCCCCGGCCGCCGTGCCCCTCAAGATAGGCGTGGCGGACCTCGCCTACATCGTGGAGCACTACACCCGCAGGACGGACGAGGAGGAGAAGCTCCGCGTCGCCATAGAGGTCGAGGACGAGCGCAACAAGCTCATCAACTCCGAGATAGAGTCCCTCAAGCAGAGGATACGCGATCTGCAGGACCAGCTCGACAGCGACGCCCCCGAGATAGTCTCCCTCAAGAACGAGCTGGAGCTCAAGAGGCTCATGCTCAAGCAGCGCATCGACTTCACCAAGCGGAAGCTGGAGATAGGGAAGATAAAGATACTCAAGATCATCTACCAGGACTTCCAGAAGTACGCGAAGCTCTTCGCGGAGAAGAACGGCTTCGACCTCATCCTCTCCAACAATCCGCCCGCGCTCGAGCCCACTCCCAAGAGCTACGACAACTTCATGCTCCAGATATCGCTGCAGCCGGTGTACTACTTCCGCGAGAAGCTGGACGTCACCATGCAGATCAATGACTTCATGAACAAGCTCTACCAGGAGAACAAGGCGAAGGCGCCGCAGCCCGCCGGTCCCAACCCCGGCGCGGCGAAGACGCCCGCTCCCGCCGCCGCGGACAACGGCGGGGCGAAGTAGATAGAGCCCGCGAGGCGGCCATGAAGCTGGGGAAGGTGGCGGAACTCGTCGGCGCGCGCCTCGCAGGCGACCCGGACTACGAGGTGTCGTCCGTCGCCTCGCTGGAGGACGCCGGACCGTCCGACGTTTCCTTCCTCGCCGACCGGAAGTTCCTCCGCCATCTGAAGGACACCGAGGCGGGCGCGGTGGTGCTGCACCCCTCGCTCGCCGATTCGAGCGCCGCGGCGGGCAAGAACCTTCTGCTCGCGGACGAGCCCAATCCCACGTTCTCCCGCGTCGCCGCCCTGTTCGCTCCCCCCCCGCCGACCTACGAGCCCGGCGTGCACGAAAGCGCGGTGGTGCATCCCTCCGCGGAGGTGGACCCCTCCGCGCACGTTGGGCCGCTCTGCGTGGTGGGGGAGGGCGCCCGCGTGGGCGCGGGAACGGTGCTCGCGGCCCTGGTGTACCTCGGCCCCGGCGTCGTGGTGGGCGGGGACTGCGTGCTTCATCCCGGCGTGGTGGTGCGCGAGCACTGCAGGATAGGCGACCGGGTGGTGCTGCACGCGGGAGCGGTGATAGGCTCGGACGGCTTCGGCTACGAGACGGTGGACGGCGAGCACCGCAAGATACCGCAGACGGGGAACGTGGTCGTGGAGGACGACGTGGAGATAGGTTCCTGCACCTGCGTTGACAGGGCGCGATTCGCCTCCACCGTGATAGGGCGCGGCACGAAGATAGACAACCTCGTCCAGGTGGCGCACAACGTGGTGCTCGGTCCGGGCTGCCTGCTCGCCGCGCAGGTCGGCATATCGGGCTCGGCGAGGTTCGGGAAGGGCGTCGTCGCCGCGGGCCAGGTCGGGGTGAACCCGCACGTCCGGGTGGGCGACCGCGCCGTACTCTCCGGGAAGTCGGGCATAACGAAGGACGTTCCCCCCGGCGTGATCGTGAGCGGCTTCCCCCCCGCGCTCCACTCGGAGTTCCTGAGGCGCGAGGTCGCCGTGAAGAAATTGCCGGCGCTGCTCGACAGGGTGCGCGAGCTGGAGGAAAGGATAGCGAAGCTTGAAGGAAAGCATGAGGACGATTCGTAGGGAGGTCGCGCTCGCCGGGAAGGGAATACACACCGGCGAGCCCTGCGAGCTGGTCCTGCGTCCCGCTCCGGGCGCGGGCATCGTCTTCAGGCGTTCCGACCGCCCCGGCTCCCCCGCGATTCCCCTCGCGCCCGACACCTTCCGCCTCGGCGGCCGCTGCTCGATGGTGGAGGCGGAGGGAACGTCCGTCTCCACGGTGGAGCACCTGCTGTCCGTCTTCTTCGTGCTTGGCGTAACGGACGTGGAAGCGGCGCTCGAAGGGCCGGAGCTCCCGGCCGCCGGGGGCTCGGCGGCGGCCTACCTCGCGCTCGTGGAGGACGCCGGGCTCGTGGAGACCGGCCGCTCGAACCCGCCTCTCGTCCCGGCCGTCCCCTTCACCATAGAGGAGGGCGGCGCTTCCGTCTCCGTCCTTCCGCTTCCCGGAAGGCTGGAGGTGGAATACCTGCTCGACCTATCGCCTTTCGGCCTCGGGGCCGAGCGCGTGGAATACGAGATAACCCCCTCCGCCTTCGCGGAGAAGATAGCGCCCGCCCGCACGTTCGTGCCCGCCCCGCTGGTGGAGAAGCTTCGCGCCGCGGGTTTCGGCAAGGGCGCGGACCCGTCGAACACCTTCGTGCCGGGCGATCCTTCCTTCCCCGAACGGTTTCCCGCCGAGGCGGCCGCCCACAAGGTGCTGGACCTGCTGGGCGACCTGTGTCCCCTCGGCAGGCCGCTCCACGCCCGAATCGAGGCGAAGGGGAGCGGCCATTCCCTCAACCACCGCCTACTGAGGAAACTGCTGGAGGAACGATGAGCGCAGAGAAAGAGAAACCCCGCATGGACGTAAAGGCCATAGCCGCCGTGCTTCCCCACCGCTACCCCTTCCTTCTGGTGGACCGCATACTAGAACTGGAGCCCCGCAAGAGTGTGGTCGCCATAAAGAACGTGACGATGAACGAGCCCTTCTTCCAGGGCCATTTCCCCGGCGAACCCGTCATGCCCGGCGTGCTGCAGGTGGAGGCCATGGCGCAGGCGGCGGGCGTGATGATGATGGAGTCGTTCGAGCCCGGCAAGCAGCTCGCCTTCCTCATGGCGCTGAACAACGTGAAGTTCCGCCGCCCGGTGGTTCCCGGCGATCAGTTGGTGATAAGGGCCGAGACCGTGAGGGCGCGCTCGAGGATAGGCGTGGTGAAGGCCAGGATGGAAGTGGACGGAAAGGTGGTCAGCGAGGCCGAGATAACCTTCTCGATAGTGGACCGCGGGGCCGCGGAAAGGGAGGCGTGATGCCGGAGGGCAAGGAAACGCGCAAGGACGAGTTCTTCATCGTCGCGGGGGAGACATCCGGCGAGCAGTACGGAGCGCTTCTCGCGGCCGAGCTGCGCAAGCTCCGCCCCGGCTGCGCCGTCACGGGAGTGGGCGGCGACGCCATGAAGGAAGAGGGCGTGGACCTGCTCCACCACGTGAAGGACCTCGCCGTGGTGGGCCTCACCGACGTGCTCGCCCGCATAAGGACGCTGAAGGCGGTGTTCGAGAACGTAGTGCAGGAAATACTCGACCGCCGTCCGGCCGCCTTGGTGCTCATAGACTATCCCGGCTTCAACTTGAGGCTCGCGAAGAGGATACACGGCTCCGGCATACCCATCGTGTACTACATCTCCCCGCAGATATGGGCGTGGCACCGCAACAGGGTTCACGACATCGGGCGCACCTGCGACAAGATACTCGTGGTGTTCGATTTCGAGGTGGACCTTTACGCGGGCGAGGGCTACGAGGCGATATACGTGGGGCACCCGCTGCTCGACAGGATGCGGATGCACGAGATACGCGACCTGAGGGCGGAGCTGAACATACCGGAGGGCAAGCGCATAATCGGCCTGCTTCCCGGGAGCCGCAAGCAGGAGATAGAGCGCCTTCTGCCGGTGTACCTGCAGGCCGCGGAGCTGCTGGTGTCCAACGAGGTGGCCGACCTGGAGTTCCACCTCGCGCTCGCGCCGCTGGCCGACCGCAAGACGGTGGAGTCCATGCTGGCCTCGCACGACCTGCCGGTGAAGATGTTCGCCAACCGCAGCTACGACGTGATGGCCTCGTCCGACCTGTTGTTCGTGGCGAGCGGCACCGCCACCCTGGAGGCGGCGGTCCTCGGGACGCCCATGATCGTGACCTACAAGACGGGGGCCATAACCTACCTGGTGGGCAAGTCGGTGCTGAACGTGGACTGGCTCG
>QNBY01000050.1 GCA_003644275.1 Planctomycetota bacterium | reverse complement strand
CACCATAGTGCTGCGCCTCCGCAAGGACCTGCACGCCATAGCCGAGCGCAACGGCGCCGCCCTCAAGGTGGTGGAGGTGCCGCCCGGCCCGCCCGTCATCTCCACCCTGACCGTCGAGCTGTACGGCGAGCCCGACACTCCCTATTCCTCCCTCATCGAGGCCGCGGGCGTGGTGAAGGACGCCATGCGCTCCGAGGAAGCGGTGGTGGACATAGACGACACCACCGAGACGCCGCGCAAGCGCCTCCAGTTCGTGCTGGACAAGGAAAAAGCCGCCCTCCACGGCGTAACCACCGAGCAGGTGGTGCAGACGCTCTATCTCGCGCTGTCCGGCGCGACGCCGGCGAACGTCCACATACCGAAGGAACGGAACCCCCTGCGGGTGCGCGTGGTGCTGCCGCGCTCGAAACGCTCCTCCGCCCAGGACCTGGGCCGGATAGCGGTGCACGGCGCGGGCGGCAGGATGGTCCAACTCGCCGAGATAGGCGAGTTCGTCGGCGTGGACGAGGACCAGCCCATCTACCACAAGAACCTCAAGCCGGTGGTGTACGTCTTCGGCGAGATGGCGGGCCGCTCCCCGGTGAACGCCATACTCTCGCTGCATGGGAAGCTGAAGAAGCACAGTGAGGACGGCGGGTTCGTCCTTCCCGCGGGCGTCACCCCCGTCTTCGACGGCGAGGGCGAGTGGAAGATAACGGTGGACGTCTTCCGCGACCTCGGCATCGCCTTCCTCGCCGCGCTCGTGGGCATCTACATCATCCTCGTCATAGAGGTGAAGTCGTTCAGGATGCCGCTCGTCATCATGGCGGCCATCCCCCTCACGGCCATAGGCATAATGCCCGGCTTCGTGCTCCTCAACCTCGTGAGCGGCGGAACGGTGGGAGGCTACCACGACCCCGTCTTCTTCACCGCCACCGGCATGATAGGCATGATCGCCCTCGGCGGCATCGTGGTGCGGAACTCCATCCTGCTCATCGAGTTCGTCCGCGACGCCCTGGAGGAACGCCTGCCCCTCAAGGAAGCCCTGCTGCGCAGCGGCGGCGTGAGGTTCAGGCCCATCGTGCTCGTGGCCGCGGCGGCCGCCTTCGGCGCCTGGCCCATAACGCTCGACCCCATCTTCTCCGGCCTCGCCTGGGCGCTCATCTTCGGCCTCATCGCCTCCACCTCGTTCACCCTGTTCGTCGTCCCCGTCCTCTACTACATGATGTTCGCCAAGGAACACGAGAGGATAGAGGACCCGCCCGAAGGAATAATGTAAGGAGATGACGCATGTACGTGGAAAACGTGGTGCACGCTTTCGGAGGGCTGCTCGTCGCGGCGGGCGTCGTGCTCGGACACTACGCGAACGAGTGGTTCCTGCTGGTGCCCCTCTTCATCGGGCTCAACTTCTTCCAGTACGGCTTCTCCAACTTCTGCCCGCTCGCGGCGATACTGAAGAAGCTGGGCATGAAGTCCTGTTTCGACGCGGCCGGGAGCGGAAAATGACCGCCCGCGTCCTGCTGGGAGCCGCCTTCGGGGCCGCGCTCGGCGCGCTCTTCGGCTACTTCGGCCGCTGCTCCGACGGCGCCTGTCCCCTCACCGCCAATCCCTGGCGCGGCATGGTGTGGGGCGCGGTGATAGGCGCCCTGTTCGCCGCGGCCTGAGACCTCCAACCTCCCTTCCGAACGGGGGAACGCCTCCCCCGGAGGACCGGGGCGGACGTGCCCGCGTCCGCCCCGGCCTCTTTTCCTCCACCCTCCGATAGGGAAGAAAAGTTGCATTTCGCGCGAAAAGGGACGTAACATTTACTCCCTGTCCCCCAACGTCAAGGAGGCTCCCCCATGTCAGCCGCTCGATCCGTTCCGACCTCTAAGGCCCCGGACGTGATAGCCGTCGTGGACGGCGGAACCGCCGCGAGAGAGCTGGCCTCCCTGGCCGCTCTCAAGGGAATGAAGGTGCACCTGCTCTGCGACGGCGACACCGGGCCCGTCGAGGAAAGCATCCGCGCCTCGCTCGACGCCAAGGTCGCCCGCTGGACCATTTCGGCCGCCGAGGCCAAGTCCCTGCTCGCCCGCATCGCCTTCCACGACGCCGTGGAGGCCGTGGACGCCGGGCTCGTGGTGGACTTCCGCGCCTGCACCGAGAAGGACGGCGCCGCGTGGTGCGCCCGCCTCGATTCCCTCTTTCCCTCCTCCGCCGTCATAGCGGTGCAGCTCGGCGGCAGGTCCTTCGCCGAGCTCGCGGGGGGCGGAGACAGGTTCGCGGCCGTCCGCTTCTTCCCCCCGGTCTGGGACGTGAAGACGGTGGAGGTGCTCTCCAACGGCGTCTCCGACGCCGGCCGCGGGACGGTGCTCGCCTTCGCCGCGAAGCTGGGCAAGCGCGTCGTGCCCGTCTCCGACGTGCCCGGCGCGGTGGCGCTCAGGCCCTATCTGGCCCTGCTGGACGCCTGCCTCGAGGTGGCCGCCTCCGGCGCGGTCTCCCTCGACGAGGCCGACGCCGCGGTGAAGGAAGCGCTCAGGATGAAGGTCGGACCCGTCGAGCTCGCCCGCATCATCGGGCCGGACGTCGTCAAGCGCTGGTGCGAGTCCCTCGGCGACGGCTTCGGCGTGCATCCCCTTCTCGACGAGTTGGAGCGCGGCGGCAAGGACGACGAGAGAGGAGGAAAGGCGTGAAGATACTCGTAGTGAACGCAGGCAGCTCGTCCATCAAGTACCAGCTCCTCGACCCCGACGACTCCGGGCCCCTCGCCAAGGGCACGCTCGAGAAGATCGGCCAGCCCGGCTCCTTCCTCACCCACACCGTGCGCGGCGAGAAGCACCGTCTCGAGCGCGACGTGCTCGACCACAGCGCCGGAATCGAATGGGTGCTCCAGGTGCTCGCCGACCCCGAACTCGGCGTCATCCGGGACGTCCGCGAGATAGATGCCGTCGGCCACCGAATGGTGCACGGCGGCGAGAAGTTCTACAAGCCCACCCTCGTCACCCCGGAGGTGATGGATGTGCTCGTGGAGTGCATACCGCTCGCCCCGCTCCACAACCCGCACAACATCAAGGGCATAGAGGCGTGCAGGCGCATCCTTCCCGACACGCCCCAGGTGGTGGTGTTCGACACCGCCTTCCACGCCACCATCCCGAAACACGCCTACCTGTACGCGCTCCCCTACGACCTCTACGAGAAGCACCGCTTCCGCCGCTACGGCTTCCACGGCACCAGCCACTACTACGTCTCCCGCGAGGTGGCGAAGCACATGGGCCGCGAGGACGACCCCGACTTCCGCGTCATCACCTGCCACCTCGGGAACGGCGGCTCCATAACGGCGGTGAAGGGCGGCAAGAGCATAGACACCTCCATGGGCTACACCCCCGTGGAGGGCCTCATCATGGGCACCCGCTGCGGCGACGTGGACCCCTACCTCTTCATACAGATAATGGAGATATACGACCTGGACACGCGCCAGGTCTCCAACCTCATGAACAAGTTCTCCGGCCTGCTCGGCATCAGCGGCGTCTCGAACGACATGCGCACGCTCGAGGAGCTGATGGACACCGACGAGCGCGCGAGGCTCGCCATCGAGATGTTCTGCTACCGGGTGCTGAAGTACGTCGGGGCCTACACCGCGGCGCTGGGCGGGCTCGACGCCCTGGTGTTCACCGGCGGCATCGGCACGAACTCCCCCCTCGTCCGCAGGATAGTGTGCTCCAACCTCGGCTACCTCGGCCTGAAACTCGACGAGGAGGCCAACGAGCGCGGCGTGGGCAACAAGACACTGCGCATCAGCGCCCCCGACAGCAAGGTGGAGGTGTGGGCCTACCTCACCAACGAGGAACTGGTCATCGCGCAGCAGGCCGCGGAGGTGGTCGCCTCACTCTGAACGGAGAGAATGGAAGAACCGGCCGACGACCGCATTCGAAGTGAACCGCCCCCCGCTCCCCAGGACGCGCCCGGAGAGGACGCCGACCTGGCGGAGCTCGAGCGGAGGCTCGGCTACGAGTTCCGCGACAGGGAGCGCCTCCTGAAGGCGCTCCGCCACAGCAGTTGCTGCTCCCAGCACAACGAGTCCAACGAGAGGCTGGAGTTCCTGGGCGACGGCCTCCTCTCCTTCGTCGTCGCCGACGTGCTCTTCCGCCGGCACGAGAGCTGCGACGAGGGCGAGCTCACCCAGTTCCGCTCCAGGCTCGTCAGCACTAAGGGACTCGCCGAGGTGGCGCGCGAGCTCGACCTCGCCCGCCACATACGCCTCAGCCGCTCCGTCCGCGAGGGCAGGGTGTCGCGCCGGATGCTCGCCGACTGCATGGAGGCCGTCCTCGCCGCAATCTATCTCGACGGCGGGATAGAACCCGCCCGGGAGGTGATAGAACGCCTCATCTGCTCCCGTCCCGCGGGCGAGGAAAAGCAGGCGGCCGAGCCCGAGAACTACAAGTCGCTGCTCCAGCAGCTCGTCCAGTCGCTGGGCACCGAGCTGCCGGTTTACAAGGTGATCTCCGAGAGCGGCCCCGACCACCGAAAGATATACAGCGTCTCGGTGGAGTACGCGGGCATGTGCTTCCCCTGCGCGTCGGGTTCGAGCAAGAAGGAAGCGGAGCAGCAAGCGGCCCGCAGGGCCTTTCTGGAGCTGCTCGCCCTGATAAGCGAAAAGCGGTGATTTTTTTCTTGCACCGCATTTGTGCATCGGTATAATCCGTTGCCCCGGAGGCCGAGAGCCGAAAAAAATCCGGCTTTTTTCTTGACAACCTCCGGCCCGGCTTTGTATAATCACCGTCCGTCGAGACAACGGCGTATGCCTGAGAGAGTAGGAGCGAACTCTTAAGGAGGGAAGATGAGCACCGCATCGAAAATCCTGGTAGTGGTTGTCCTCGTGCTCAGCGTCATTTTCTGCGGCGTGGAACTGGGCCTCTTTGCCCAGAGGGCCAACTGGCGCGCGCTGTACGACGCCATGAAGGCCAAGGCCAGCACCGAAAAGGCCGATCTCGAGAAGAAGATCAGCGACCTCACCGCCAAGCTGAACGAGATCAACCAGGAGCGCGACAGGTACAAGGCGGAAAACGACAACCTCAAGGGCCAGGTCGAGAACCTCACGCAGGATCTGCAGGAAGCCAAGGCCCGCGCCCAGCAGCAGGAAACCCTCGCCAAGGAGAAGGACGACCAGCTCGCCCAGCTCAACGAGAAGGTTGACAGCATGGTGCGCGAGATAGAGGCCCTCAACGAGAAGATGAGGCGCGACGCGCAGACCCTCCTCGAGACCAAGCGCGAGTACGAGCGCGTCGTCAACCAGCTCACCGCCCTGCGCGACAAGAACAACGACCTGCTCATGAAACTCAAGAACACCCAGCGCGAGCTCGCCGAGGCCAAGAGCGAGGTCGAGAAGCTCACCTTCTCCCTGCGCAAGTATGCCGAGAAGTTCGGTGAGACCATCGTCGAGACCAAGCCCAAGAAGATCATCCGCGCCCACGTCCTCGCCGTCTACAACGACGCCGGCGTCCTCATGCTCTCCGTCGGCAAGGACGACAACGTCGAGCGCGGCATGGAGTTCATCATCCACCGCGGCTCCAACTACATCTGCAAGGTTCGGGTGGTCTCCACCTATCCCGACAACTGCGTCGCCAAGATCATAACCGAGACGCTCGCCTCTCCCGACGCGACCGTCAACGTCGGCGACAACGCTTTCAGCAACTAACCAACCGGCAGAGCGGAGGTTACCATGGCTGACGACGTATTCAACAACGACGAACTCTTCAACGAGGAGGAAGAACTCGAGAAGGAGAGTACGGCGCCCTGGACGCTCATGCTGGTTCTCTCGGCGGTGCTCCTGCTCCTCGCGATAATCCTCGGAGTGAAAGAACTGCAGGACTTCTACCTCTAGGACGGACGACCACTGCGGGACGATGGCATACACATTCGAGAGGGCAGGGCGTTTCCTGCCCTCTTTTTCTTTGAGAGCGGCGCTCCCTGATCACTCGTTAGCCGGCGGGGTCTTATGTTCGGTCTCGGAAAACTCTTGAGCAGGCTCCTCTCCGTCTTCACCGAGGACATCGGTATCGACCTCGGTACCGCCAACACCCTCGTCTCCATCCGCGGCGTCGGCGTGGTGGTCTTCGAGCCTTCCATCGTCGCCATGCACAAGGAGACGCGCGAGATACTCCTCGACGGCGACGCCATCGGAAACAAGGCCAAGGAGATGGAGGACCGCGCCCCCGCCAACATCTCCATCATCCGCCCCATGAAGGACGGCGTCATCGCCGACTTCGACATAACGCAGGCCATGCTCCGCTACTTCATCCACAAGGCCCAGCAGAAGGCCCGCGCCCGTTCCCGCTGGCTCTCCTTCAGGCCGCGCGTGCTCATCGCCGTCCCCACCGGCATAACCATGGTGGAGCGCCGCGCCGTCATCGACGCCGCCGAGCGCGCGGGCGCGGGCGACGTCTTCCTCATCGACGAGCCCATGGCCGCGGCCATCGGCGCCGGCCTCCCCACCGGAAGGCCCCTCGGCAGCATGATCGTGGACATCGGCGGCGGCACCACCGAGGTGGCCGTAATCTCACTCGGCGACATGGCCGCCCGAACCTCCATCCGCGTCGCCGGCGACGAGATGGACACCGCCATCATCACCCACGTCAAGCGCGTCCACGACCTCCGGATAGGCTACCCCACCGCCGAGAAGCTCAAGAAGGAAATAGGTTCCGCCGAGGGCCTCAAGGAAGAGAAGAAGATGGAGATAGCCGGCATCAGCGTCAAGACCAGCCTCCCCGAGAGGGCCATGGTCTCCTCCGAGGAAATACGCGAGGCCCTCCGCCCCACCGTGGACGAGATAATAAAGGCCATCAAGCGCACCCTCGAGATAACCCGCCCCGAGCTCGCCGCCGACGTCCTCAACAACGGCATCATGCTCGCGGGCGGCGGCTCCCTCCTCCGCGGCCTCACCAGCGTCATAACCCGCGAGACCGGCATCCCCTGCCGCCTCGCCGAGGACCCCATGACCTGCGTCGCCCGCGGCACCTTCAAGGTGCTCGAGAAACTCGAACTCTACGAACAGGTCCTGTTCACCTCGGAAGACCTCAACGGGTAGCCATGCTCAACCTGAAGAAGCTCGAGACGGCCGGGGCGCTCCTCGTGCTCTGCGCCGTCCTCGTCCTCACCGACCCCTTCCTGCGCTCCGCCAGGCTCGAGGTCGCCGGTGCCCTGCGCCCCGCCTTGCGCTGGCAGGCGCGCTCCGCCTCCGTCGCGGCGGGCTTCCTCTCCCGCCTGCTCGCCGCCTTCTCGCCCGGAGGCGAGAAGGCCGCCGAGAGCAACAGGCAGCTCCGCATAGCGCTCGGCGTCGAGCGCT
>QNBY01000049.1 GCA_003644275.1 Planctomycetota bacterium | reverse complement strand
GCGGCGGCGCTGATGAAGCTGATGGGGAACGGCGGCGCGCAGCGGGTCTGCGCGGCGGGGGTAACGGTGTTCCTCGTCTGCGGGGGGGCGGCCTACCTGGTGTTGGGCGCGCTGAAGAAGGCGGGCGTCGCGGCGACCGGCGGGCCGCTGGAAACCGGCGGGGTGGTGCTGGCGGCGGCCTTCGTGGGCGGGGCGCTGGCGCTTCCGCTGTTCTGGACGGCCATGACGAGATGGGGGGGCTTCGCGCGGCTGGAGGGGAGCGCGAAACCGGAGAGGGCGCTCCAAGGCACCTCTCTCGCGGCGCTGGCGTTCCTGTCGCTGGCGATAATGACCGGCTCGGTGTGGGGCGACGTGGCGTGGGGGCGGTACTGGGGCTGGGATCCCAAGGAGGTGTGGGCGTTCATAACGTGGCTGTCGCTGCTGTCGTACCTGCACCTGCGCAGGAGCGGGGGGCGCGCGGCGGCGCTCGCGCCCTGGGCGGTGGTGGCGGGGTTCCTCACTGTGCTGTTCAACTACTTCGGCGTGAACTTCCTGCTGACGGGGCTGCACAGCTACGCGGGGTAGGCTCGGGCTTTGTCGAAATTGACCGGGAGGAGGGGCGGAAGGTCATTTTGACAGGCGGGCCGGGGGGAGGCGAAGCCGCTGGAGGGGCGAAAGGACGGGCCGGAAGCGAAGGGGGAGAAGGGGACGGAAAGGGCACGTAGTTTGCTGGCGGAGGGGCATCATGCCGGTTTCAGGAGCCGGCCGAACCCGAAGACAACTCTATGGAGGTCAGAGTATGGCGAAGAGACTTGCATTCGGAGACGAGGCGCGCACGGCGCTGCTTCAGGGAGTGGAGAAGCTGAGCCGCGCCGTCAAGACGACCCTCGGGCCTCGGGGGCGCAACGTCATCCTGCACAAGTCGTGGGGTTCCCCGCAGATAACGAAGGACGGCGTCACCGTCGCGGAGGACATCGAGCTTCACGACAAGCTGGAGAACCTCGGAGCGAGGATGGTGCGGGAGTCGGCGTCCAAGACCGGCGAGGACGCGGGCGACGGCACCACCACCGCCACGGTGCTGGCCGAGGCCCTGTTCAGGGAGGGGCTGAAGAACGTGGCCGCGGGCGCCGATCCCATGCAGCTCAAGCGCGGCATCGACAAGGCCGTGGAGCTGGTGGACGAGAAGCTGCGCGAGATGGCGGTTCCGGTGAAGGAGAGCCGGGAGCTGGAGCGCGTGGCCTACATCGCCGCCAACAACGACGCCGAGATCGGCCGGATGGTAGCGGAGGCGATGGAGAAGGTGAACCGGACGGACGGCGTGATAACCGTCGAGGAGGGCAAGGGCTCCGAGACGGTGGTGGACGTGGTCACGGGCATGCAGTTCGACCGCGGCTTCCTGTCGCCGAACTTCGTGACGGACTTCGAGAAGTTGAAGGTGGAGTTCGAGGATCCGCTCATCCTGGTGTACGAGAAGAAGATATCGAACGCGCGGGACATCATACCGCTTCTGGAGAAGATGATCCGCGCCAAGAAGCCGCTTCTCGTCATAGCGGAGGACGTGGAGGGCGAGGCTCTCGCCACGCTGGTGGTGAACAAGCTCCGCGGCGTGCTCCAGGTGTGCGCGGTGAAAGCGCCCGGCTACGGGGAGCGGCGCAAGGCGATGCTCCAGGACATAGCCATACTCACGGGAGCGACCTTCCTCTCCGGCGACCTGGGCTACGAGCTGAAGAACGTGGACATAAGCGACCTCGGCACCGCGCGGCGCGTGGTGGTGGACAGCGAGAACACCACCATCGTCGAGGGCAAGGGCGATCCGAAGGCGGTGGCCGAGCGGGTGAAGCAGATAAGGAAGGAGATAGAGCTCTCCACCTCGGACTACGACCGCGAGAAGCTTCAGGAGAGGCTCGCGAAGTTGGCGGGCGGCGTGGCGGTCATCAAGGTGGGCGCGCACACCGAGGCGGAGATGAAGGAGAAGAAGATGCGGATAGACGACGCCCTGCACGCCACGAGGGCGGCCGTGGAGGAAGGGATACTTCCCGGCGGCGGGGTGGCGCTGGTGAGGGCGCGTGAGGCGCTCCGCGATTCGGAGGCGGAGGCCGAGGGCGATTTCCGCACCGGCATGGAGTTGGTGTGGCGGGCGATGGAGATACCGCTCCGCCAGATAGCCGAGAACGCCGGACACGAGGGCGCCGTGGTGCTGAAGAAGGTGGAGAAGGGCGGAGGCAACTTCGGCTTCAACGCGGACAGCGGCGAGTTCGGCGACATGTTCGAGATGGGGGTCATAGACCCCGCGAAGGTGGTTCGCAACGCCCTTCGCAACGCGGCGAGCGCGGCGGGGATGCTTCTGGTCACCGACTGCGCCATAACGGAGATACCCGAGAAGAAGAAGAAGTCCGTCGGGGCTCCCGACCCTTACGGCGATTTCTGATCCGGAGGTGATGCGATGAAGATCAAACCGCTTGACGACCGAGTTCTGATAAAGCCCATCGAAGCCGAGGACAAGACGCCCGGCGGGATAATCCTTCCCGACACGGCGAAAGAGAAGAGCAACCGGGGCGAGGTGCTGGCCGTCGGCCCGGGCAGGGTGAAGGACGACGGCTCGCGCGCGCCGCTGGAGGTAAAGGTGGGCCAGAAGGTCATCTACAGCAAGTACGCCGGGACGGAGATCAAGAAGGGCGAGGAGAAGTTCCTGCTGCTTCGGGAGGACGACATTCTCGCGGTGATAGAGGAATAAAGGAGGGCACGACATGGCGAAACAGCTCACCTACTCGGACAACGCGCGGGCGAAGCTCGCGGCGGGCGTCCGCAAGACCGTGGACGCCGCGCGGGTGACGCTCGGCCCCGCGGGGCGGAACGTCGTGCTTCAGCGCAGCGCGGACAAGCCCCTCGCTACGGCGGACGGGGTTACGGTGATAAAGGACATAGAGCTCGAGGATCCGTTCGAGAACCTCGCGGCGTCGCTGGTGAGGGAAGTGACGACGAAGACGAACGACGCCTGCGGCGACGGCACCACCACCTCGGCGCTGCTCACGGAGGCCATATACCTGGAGGCGCTGCGCCACCTGTCGGCGGGCGCGAACCCGATGGCCCTCAAGCGCGGGATGGACAAGGCCGTGGATGCGTTCCGCGGATTCCTGGACGAGGTCTCCCAGCCCTGCGACAACTTCGAGAAGCTCGCGCACGTGGCCTCCATCTCCGCGAACAACGACAGGGAGATAGGGGAGCTCGTGGCGAAGGCCATCGAGAAGGTGTCCGCGAAGGGCGCGGTGACCACGAAGGAGGGCAAGACCCTCGCCACCACGGTGGAGTTCGTTGACGGGCTCAACTTCGACAAGGGCTACCTGTCGCCCTACTTCATCACCGACCGCGAGAAGCTGAAGGCGGTGCTGGAGGAGCCCTACATCCTGCTGTACGACAAGAAGATATCCACCGTGCAGGAGATACTTCCGCTGCTGGAGAAGGTGGCGTCGCAGGGCAAGCCGCTTCTCATAATCGCGGAGGACGTGGAGGCGGAGGTGCTGTCGCTTCTGGTCATCAACACGCTGCGCGGCGTGCTGAAGGTTTGCGCGGTGAAGGCGCCTGCCTTCGGCGAGCGGCGTAAGGCCATCCTCGAGGACATAGCCGTGCTGACCGGCGGCACGGTGGTCAGCGAGGAGAAGGGCATGAAGATAGACAACGTGGGCCTCGACGTGCTCGGGCGCGCCGACAAGGTGGAGGTGGAGAAGGAGAACACCGTCATCATCGGCGGCAAGGGCGAACGCGAGGCGATAGACGCCCGCATCGAGCAGATCCGCAGCGCGATGGAGCAGACCACCTCCAACTACGACCGCGAGAAGCTGGAGGAGAGGCTCTCGAAACTGGCGGGCGGAGTGGCGGAGATATCCGTCGGCGCCGCCACCGAGACGGAGCTGAAGGCGAAGAAGGCCCTCATCGAGGACGCGGTGAACGCGGCGCGGGCCGCGGCGGAGGAAGGCGTGGTTCTGGGCGGAGGGGTCACCTTCCTGCGCGGGGCCGCGCGCGTGAAGGAGAAGGCCGCGGAGCTGGAGGGCGACGAGGCCCTCGGAGCGAAGGCGGTAGCGACCGCGATGGCCGCGCCTCTGCGGCAGATCGCCGAGAACTCCGGCGCAGACGGAACGGTGGTAGTGAGCGAGGTGGCCGAGCTGGAGGGCGACATGGGCTTCGACGCGCGGACCCACGAGTACGTGAACCTGCGCGAGCGCGGGATACTCGATCCCACGAAGGTGGCCCGGACCGCCCTGGAGAACGCAGCCTCGATGGCCGGTATGCTTCTGACGGCGGAATGCCTCGTCGCGCCCTACGAGGAGGACGAGGAAGGCGAGAAGAAATCGGACGAGAACGTAGTCGTCTGACGCCGCACGAATAGAGGGCCGGCGTGAAGGAAAGCATCGCGCGCCGTCCCGACGGAGAAGGATCGAACGGCCCCCGCTCAGGGGGCCGTTCTTCGTCGGGCGTGACGAGCGGGACGTAGGGGACGGCGTCCGGATCGCGGAAGGGGACGCGGGGCTTTTCCTCCGCGCTTTCCTCGTAACCCTTCGGAGGCGGGGCGGGACGGGCGACGAGGCCGACCAGGAAGCCGATCACCGCGCCGCCGACGTGAGCCCACCAGGCCACGTCGGATTCGCCCGCGTTCAGGGCGTACATCAGCTGCATGAGGAACCATAGGCCGACGAAGATCCAGGCCGGGACGGGGAGAACGAGGACGGGAGGGAAGTAGAGCACCATCCGCGCCCCGCGGAAGGAGGCCACGTAGGCCCCCATCAGGCCGGAGATCGCGCCGGAGGCGCCGATTATCCAGGCGGGATCGTGGCGGAATATCACCTCGATGAGCGTGGCGGCCCAGCCGAAGAACAGGAAGTAGAAGAGGAAGCGGCCGTGGCCCCACCTGCTCTCGAGCGAGGGGGCGAAGGCGGCGAGATAGACGGCGTTGAAGAGGAAGTGGAAGATGCCGCCGTGTATGAAGAGGCTCGTGAGTATGGTAACGTCGAGGAAGACGGCCTCCCAGCGGCCGGCCACTATCTTCGACTGGAGGAAGGCGCTGTTGAAGGCCCCGATCGCCGCGGGGTCCCAGAACCAATAGGCGTTCGTGAAGCCGAGCATCAGCCCCGCCAGAAGCGCTGTAGCGTACGGGAGGCGCCTCTTTCTTACGTTGTCGAAGACGGGCAACATGACGCCGCATCACCCCTTTCGCGGTGGGGGATCTCGAAAGGGCGGCGGGAGCCGCCGGGAGGAGGAGGCGGGCCTCAGTCTCCGCTTCGCCTCGCCCGCGGGTGGGCGCGAAGGTAAATCTCCCTCAGGCGCTCGGGCGAGAGGTGGGTGTAGATCTGGGTGGTGGCGATGGAGCTGTGGCCGAGCAACTCCTGTATGAGCCTCAGGTCGGCCCCCTTGTTCAACATGTGAGTGGCGAACGAATGGCGCAGAGTGTGAGGCGTCACCCCCCTGGGAAGGCCGGCCGCGAGGCAGTGCTTCGCGATTATACGCTGGAGGGAGCGGGTAGTCAAGCGCGTGCCGAAGCGGTTGACGAAGAGGGGGCCGGCGGCGTCGCCCCCCGTCAGGGAGAGGCGGAGGCGGAGGTAGCTTCGGAGGGCTTCGAGGGCGTAGGGGCCGAAGAAGACCATGCGTTCCTTGCCGCCCTTGCCTCTCACGACGGCGGCGCCCTGGGACATGTCCACGGAGTCCGTGTCGAGCGCGACGAGCTCGGAGGCTCGGAGCCCGGCGGAGTAGAGGCATTCCAGAATCGCCCTGTCGCGGCGGGCGAAGACGTCGTCGCCCTGCACGCTCTCGAGGAGGCGTTCGACCTCCGCTTCCTCAAGGTACACGGGAAGCCTGCGGCGGAACTTCGGGGTGCGGACGGCGGCCATGGGGTTGGAGGAGACGTAGCCGCGCTTGAGCAGGAACCTGAAGAACGCCTTGACCGCCGACACCTTGCGGGCCACGGTGGCGAGGGAATAGGAGACGGGACCGGCGCGGAGGAAGAGGAGGAACTCGCGCAGGTGGTCGGGAGTGAAGCGGGAGACGTCCTCGCCGCCCAGGCCGTTCTCGTCGGCCCAGGCGATGAGCTGGTTGATGTCGGCGGAATAGGAGCGGAGCGTGTTTTCGGAAAGCTTGCGCTCGAAACGGAGGAAGGAGAGGAATTCCTCCGCGTGCTCCGCGAGCGCGGCCATCAGTCGCCGCTCCCCTCCCCTTCCGCGGGGGATTCGGCCGCGGCCTCGGCCTTGAGGCGCTCGATGAGGCCGGGAGGCACCTTCGCTGTTCCCTTGCACTTGGGGTAGGCGGAACAGCCGAGGAAATAGCCGCGGCGAGAGCGGCGGACCACCATGGGAGCGCCGCACTTGGGACAGCGGACTTCCTCGACGGTCTTGCCGAGGACGGGATCGGAGGCCCCGGCGATGTCGCGGGTGTACTTGCAGTCGGGATAGTTGGAGCAGGCGATGAAGGGGCCGCGGCGGCCGCGGCGGACGACGAGCTCCCCGCCGCACTCGGGGCACTTCTCGCCGGTGGCCTGGGGGGCGGGGCGGGACTCGTCGCGCTTGACGTACTTGCACTTGGGATAGGCGGAACAGGCGAGGAAGCGGCCGTAACGGGAGATGCGCTCGACGAGGGGAGCGCCGCACTCGGGGCATTTCTCGCCGCTCTCGGCGGGCTTGCCCCTCTCGGAGGCCATCTCGGCGGCGGCCTTCTCCAGCGCGCGGGAGAAGCGCTCGTAGAAGTCCCTCACCACGTCCAGCCAGCGGGCCTCGCCTTCCTCTATGAGGTCCAGGCGTTCCTCCATGCCGCGGGTGAAGGAGACGTCGAGAATGTCGGGGAAGTGCTCGACGAGCTTCTTCGTGACGAGCTCGCCCAGCTCGGTGGGGACGAACTTCTTTTCCTCGAGCTTCACGTAGCCGCGCTGCTGGATGGTGGAGATGATGGCGGCGTAGGTGGAGGGCCTGCCGATGCCTTCCTTCTCGAGCGTCTTCACCAGGGTGGCCTCGGTGTAGCGCGGCGGGGGCTGGGTGAAGTGCTGGGAGGCGGCGAGCTCCACGAGGTCGAGGGGTTCGCCCTCGGAGAGCGGCGGCAGGAGGGAGGAGGAATCCTTCTCGCCGCCCCAGGAGGCGCGGAGGTGGCCGTCGAAGAGCAGGCGCTTGCCGGAGGCGCGGAAGACGGCGTCGGCGGCCTCTATGTCGGCGGTTACGACCTCGAAGCGGGCGGGCTTCATCTGGGAGGCCACGAACTGGTGCCAGATGAGCTTATAGAGGCGGAACTGGTCGCGGCCGAGCCAGGGCTTGACCTTCTCCGGGGTGAGGAAGACGTCGGTGGGGCGGATGGCCTCGTGGGCGTCCTGGGCTCCCTTCTTG
>QNBY01000048.1 GCA_003644275.1 Planctomycetota bacterium | reverse complement strand
GAGGCCCGCAGGAAAGAGATGATCGCCCTCTCCAAGCGCTACCTCATCACCACTCCCTACACCAGCTTCGTCTTCTCCGAGCTGGACGAGAAGGTGCAGCAGGCCATAGAGGAAGAAGAGGACGAGGTGTTCGAGGATAAGGGCTCCTACGGCGGGGCCAAGGCGCTCCGGCGGCGCGGCAAGAGCCAGGGCCACGCGGCTGGCGGGGCCGCTCCCGCCGGCAGGCCCGCGGCCGGCAACAAGAAATACGACGCCGACGCCCTGAAGGAGAAGGCCAAGAAGGAGGGCAAGCCCGCTCCGCCGCCCCTCGCCTTCACCGCGGACAACGACCTCGTCAACTCGGCCGGAAAGCCCCTGCCCGACCAGATACTCGCCCACGCGCTGGCGGTGTGGGGCGCGGCCCGGCTCTCCAAGCCCTCCAAGTTCTGGAGCGACATAGCCGCGAAAAGCCTCACCTGGCTCGCCGTGCACGTGCAGGACGGCGTCATCAGCGACGATCCGCTGGAGCAGATGGTGACGCTCTGCGCCCTCGCGACCGCCGCGGACAAGGACGAGGCCGTGAAGAAGATAGCCGCGGCCGTGTTCGCCGAGACAACGAAGCGCAAGGACTGGACGAGGCTCGAGGGCAAGACGGACGACTACGCCTTCATGTGGATGTTCTTCGCCGCCCGGGCGCACGAGGCCGGTTACGTCCTCCCGGCGGAGGCCAAGAAGTTCCTCGAGGCCGAGTTCGCCAAGCGGGCCGCCGTGGACCTTGCCAAGCTGCCCTTCGGCGCCGAGGTCTCCACCATACGGCGCTGGGTGGAGATGTACCCCATCGCGCTGGCCGTCGCGCCCGCCGTCGAGGTGAAGACGGCGGGACTGGACGAGCCCGGCGTGTCGCTCGCCGCCTTCGCGGCCGACCAGCGCGCCCCGCTGTCGCGCCCGGACTTCGCCTACTGGCTCGCGGTGTCGCACCTGAAGCGTACCGGCGTCAAGATGAACGCCTCGAAGCTGGCGCGCGCCCGGAACGTCGAACGGCTCCACACCGCGCCGGACAAGGCGGGAGGCGTCTTCAAGGGCGGATGGGAAGGCGTGCTGTCGCTGTACTTCGATCTTCTGATAAGGATGTGATCTTTGACAATCACATCCCCGGTCGGGGCGGCCGCAAGGCCGCCCTTTTGTTTTGCGGGCGGGCGAGGGGCGATATAATGCGGGCATGAAGGTGAGAGACCTGCTTTCGGCGATAGAGGCGGCGGCCCCGTTCGGCCTCGCCGAGGAATGGGACAATTGCGGCCTGCTGGTGGGCGATCCGGGGGCCGAGGTGGAGCGCGTCGCCGTTTGCCTGGACGTGTGGCCCGCGACGGTGGAGGAAGCCGCGCGGGAGGGCTGCAACGTGCTCGTGTCGCACCATCCCCTCGTCTTCCGGCCCCTGCGAAGGGTGAGGCGCGGCGACTACGTGTCGGACACGCTGTCGGCGCTCGTGGCGCACGGCATGAACTACATAGCGGCCCACACGAACGCCGACTTCGCCCTGGCCTCCGCGGCGCTCGCCGAGGCGTGCGGCGCCCGCGTGCTCTCAGTGCTCAAGCCGGTGGAGGGCGCCTCGCTGTTCAAGCTCAGCGTGTTCGTGCCGGAGGGGCACCGGGAGGCGGTGCTGGAGGCGGCGTTCGGCGCGGGGGCGGGAAGGATAGGGGCCTATTCCCACTGCTCGTTCTACGCTCCCGGCACCGGCACATTCAAGGGGGGCGAGGGCACCAACCCGTTCATCGGCGAGGCCGGAAAGCTCGAGAGGACGGCGGAGGAACGGGTGGAGGTCGTCGTCCCCGCGAACCTGCTGGACGGCGTGCTGCGCGCGGCGCTGAAGGTCCATCCCTACGAGGAACCGGCCTACGACGTCTATCCCCTGCACAACCGGGATCCGCGCTACGGCTTCGGCGTCGCGGCGGAGTTGCCGCGGGCCGTGGAGCGGCGGAGGTTCGTCGAGGCGGTGAAGGAGGCGCTGGGCGTCTCCGTCGTCCGCGCGGCCGGCCCTCTCGACGGGCCGAAGGTCCGCCGGGTGGGCTTCGCTGCGGGTTCGGCGTTCGACTGCTACAACGCGGCGCTCGCGGCGGGCTGCCAGGTCTTCGTGACGGGCGAGGCGGGCTACCACGACCTGTTTCACCCCGCCCACAAGGGCTTCCTCACGCTCGTAGTCGGGCACGGCCCCAGCGAGATGCCGGTTGCGCGAAGGCTTCATTCCATACTGAACGAGGCGGCGGGCGGCGACGCCCTGTTCATCGAGACGCCATTCCCCTTCACGGAGATATGAGATGATAGAGAAATCCGTAGCGGAATTCCTGCAGGAAGCGGCCGACCGCCGGCCCGTGCCCGGGGGCGGGGCGATAGCGGCGCTGGCCGCGGCTATGGGGTCGGCGATGGCCCACATGAGCGCGTCCTACTCCACGTCGGAGAAGTTCGCGGAGGTGAAGGAGCAGGTGGAGGTCGTGCTGGCCCACTTCAGGGAGGCGGTGGGGAGGTTCGCCCAGCTCGCCGAGGCCGACGCCGAGGCCTACTCCCGCTTCGCCGAGGCGATGAAGATGCCGAGGAGCACCGAGGCCGAGAAGCAGAAGCGCAAGGCGGCCATGCAGCTCGCCATAGAGGGCGCGATAGAAGTCCCGTTGGAGGTGTGCGGGCTCTGCGTCGAATCCCTGCGGGCGCTGCTGCCGCTCGTGGAGGTGGGCAACAAGAACCTCGTGTCCGACACCGGCGTCGCCGCCGTCATGCTGAAGGCCGGATTCTCCGGGGCGAAGCTGAACGTGGAGACCAACCTGGCGTGGCTCGCCGACAAGGAGAAGGCGGAGGAGATACGCAAGGCGGTCGAGGAACAGGAACCCATCGTCAGGGAGATGGCGGAGGGCATCTACCGCCGGGCGCTGGAGCGGATGAGGGAGAAGTGAGGAGCACGCCCGCCTCGCTGCCCTCCCCTCCCTCCGAGTGCGGTATCTGCGGGCGCGCCTTCGAGGAGGGGGAGAGGATGCACAACATCCTCGTGGAGAGAGAGGGGGGCGGCTGGGAGAGGAAGTCCTTCTGCGCCGCCTGCGCCGAACGGGGCAAGGGAGGCGGCTATCTCTGCCGCTGGACGAGCGAGTACGCGCCCAGGCCCAAGCCCCGCCCGCTGCCCGCGGAGCTGGCGGCCGACCTGCTGGGGAACCTGCTCGGAAGGCCGGAGTGGGCGGGCGCCGCGAACCTGTTCGCCTGGCACCTGGTGAGGAGGCGGACGCTGAAGCACCTGTCCACATTCAAGAGGGAGGGGGTCGACTACAACCTCTTCGAGGCGAAGGGAACCGGCCGGAGGTTCGAGGTCCCCTTCGCGGAGCCCGGCGAGGAGGACCGGCGGCGTTTCTTCGAGCTTCTGGAGATGCTGGAGGAATCCGAACGCTGAGAGCGCGGCTCAGCCCTGAAGCTTCTTCACCAGCGCGGCGAGCTTCGACACCGTGGAGAAGTTCTCTATGTCGAACTCCACGGCGCTGAGGTCCACGCCGAATTCGCTTTCGAGCCCTATCGCTATCTCGAACAGCCTGATGGAGTCGAGCCCGAAGAGCTCCACGAGGTCGGCGTCGTCCTCGATCTCGGAGGGGGCGACGGAGAGGAAGAGCCTCTCCACTATCATCTTCTTTATCCTGTCCTCTGTGCGTTCGCTCATATTTCGTTCCTTTCCTTTTCCTCGTCCGCGGGCACGGCCTTGGACTTGATTATCCTGTACACCGCCTCGTTGCCCCTGCCGTCCCGGATGGTGAGCGTGCCTTCCTTGCGGGCGGCGACCTCGGGCGGGAGGGAGAAGCTCACGCCGTACTTGGACCAGAAGACGGCGCCGTCGTCGCCCCGCACGGTGTAGTCGCCGGAGGTGAAGACGAGCGACGAACGGTCTATGCCGGATATGTCCTTCAGGCCGATGGACAGGCCCTTTCGGCGCCAGAAGACGCGGGTGACGGCGGGGGGCATGCGGTCGGAGAAGAAGGGAATGTGCGTCACCGGCGAGCGGTTGCCCGCCTCGTCCTCCGCCATCACGTTGAAGTAGAACCTGACGCCGGGGGGGAAACCGTCGGAGGGCTTCCAGAGGCCGGAGGGCGTCTCCGGCTCGGCGGATACGCTCGTGTATATCCTCGCCACGCCGCCCGTCTCGGCGAACCGGAGGCGGGGAGGCGCGGAGGGCTTCTCCACGAGGGCGGAGACGCGGAAGTTGTCGAGGTTCATCCAGTCGTTCAGGTAGGTGCCCCGGAACCCGGTGTCGCCGAGCGCGATGCCCGAGACGGGCCGGACGGAGCGCGAGCCGTCGAAGACGAACCAGGCGTGATGCCAGCGGCCGTCGCACACCGGCTTGCCGAAGTCGCCCACCATCCCGGACTTCGCCGTGAGCGCCCGCTTGCCGCTCTCCCAGCTCCACATGCCCGACGGCGCCTTGTCGTTGAACATGATGCAATACCTGTAGTCGCCGAGGACGAACGAGAGCGGGACGGAGCGGTTCATCCGGTAGTCGAAGGATATGACCGGCGTGGCGTTCAGGTCTATCTTGCGGGTGGTGAGGCGGTGGAACATGACGCTGCCGATGTGGTTGCTGAACACCTTGAGCGAGGAGCGGTTCCAGGAGGCGGAGGTGGTGTCGCGCTGGCAGCCCGCGAAGAAGGTGCCGGAAAGATCCCTCGAACCCGGCGAGGGATCGGGCGGGAAGGGAGTCTCGAAGTCGAGGAACAGGGCGGGCTCATCGAACACCCAGTCGTCGAGCAGGCGCGGCGGCGTGCGGTCCTCCGCGGCGGCGTAGCGGAAGCCCTCCAGCGACCACGGCGAGAGGGGCTCGCCGGAGGCGGTCCGCAGGCCGGAGAGGACCACGCTCACCTCGTCGCCGTCCTTCAGGCCGAGGGCGCACTTCACCTCCACGTCCAGGCACCTCCCGTCGGGGGAGAGGACGGCGTCGGCCCCCGTAGCGACCTCCACCCCGTTCACGCGCAGGGAGGCGTCCCTCACGTCGAGGGGCGGGCAGCCCTTCTTCAGGCGGAAGCGCACGAGGCACGCCCCGTCCGGGAAGGGCTCGACGGCCTCCAGGCACTTCTTCGAGGGCACGACGGGCCGCAGCGGGCCGAGCACTATCTTGCCGCCGGGACCGTGGCCGCCGAGGCCCGCGAAGGCGTAGCCGCCCGCCGTGAGCCGTCCTATCCTCAACCGCTTCACCTCGCTCGTGAGGCGGCGGGTGCCGAGATAGGCGGCGAGCATACGGCCCAGGGGGATGAGCAGGTTGTGGAGGTTCCCGTCGTCGGGAAGCTCGACCTCTCCTATCGTGGGGACGGCGGGGTCGTCGTCGGGGGGCCCCGTGAGCCTTATCCTGTAGGTGACGTCATCGTGGTCGATGTCCTCGTAGTCGAAGAAGAGGTCCACCCTCGTGCCGGGCGAGAGGGCGACCTCGAGCGAGAGCTCCGGCGTCGCGAGGGGATCGAGCGGCGGGAGGGTGGAGACGAGGGCGCACGGGCCGACCTCGGCCACCGTGGCGGTGAGGAAGCCGGTGCGCGGCTTGTCGGTCTCCACCACCAGGCGGCTCCGGCGGACCCCCTCGTCGGTCCAGTGGGGGGTGTTCACGTGGCGCTCGAAGCAGAAGCGCGGCGGCGCGGAGACGAACTTCTCCGCCGCCACCCGCACGCGGGACAGCATCATGCCGTTGCGGTAGGTCCACAGCGTTATGTGCCCGCCGGGAAGGGGATCGGGATCGGTGAAGGAATAGTACTTCTTGCCCTCGAACCAGAAGCTGAGGGTGTTTCCCTCCCTCTCTATCTTGACGTGGTACCAGCGCTGATGCACGACGTCGTTGGAGAGGAACTCGATGCGGTTGTCCACCGGCAGGAACGAATAGTACCTGCCGTCGCGGTGGTTCCGCTTGAGTATGTCGTCGCCGCGCGAGACGCCTATCCACTCGTTCATGCCGCCGCCGATGAAGAAGGTGTAGCCGTCGGATATGTCGGCCCCGTCGCCGCAGACGGTGAAGCAGTAGTTGCCCAGCATCTCGTAGGGGGGATCGTTCACCATCATCATGGTGGCGAAGAAGAGGTCCAGCGAGAAATCGCCCTCTACGGCGTAGCGGGTGGTTATGGCCGCCAGCCCGTGCAGGTTGCGGCCGCCGAACCAGGACCAGCGGGGATCGCATATCCACTTGTTCACCACCGCCCACTTGCCGTCCATGATGAACCAGTCCACCGGCGAGCGTTCGAAGGTGTAGTCGCGCACGCCTCCCCGTTCGGTGAGGTGCACCAGCAGCTCGTCCCTCGACTGGAAGCGCCTGAGGCCGCTCACGGCGAAGTAGTCGCCCTCCGCCTCGCCGGGGTCGATGGGCACCCGCTGGACGGGTTCATCCCCGTAGAGCAGGGTGAACTCGTTCCTGTCGAAGCGGAAGCGGAGGGGCTCGTCCTCAGGGAGGGGGGGCAGGGTCTTCTTCACCATCCTGCGGTGGAATGAGACTATGAGGTCGCCCTCGCCGACACTCACGGTCACGCCGCCCCGCCTGTTGCGGTCGCAGAAGCCGTACACCACCACCGGGGCGCCCTTCCGGAGGGCGCGGGGGTCCACCTTCACCTCCGCCCCGCCGTAACAGCGGTAGCGGTACTGGGCGAGGAGAGACTTGCCGTACCAGGAGACCTTCCAGTCGCGGGAGGGATCCGACCACTGCTTCATGTCGGCCTGTTTGCGGTAGAGGGGGTTCACCCTGCGGCGGGGAGGCTCCTCGAAGAAGGAGCGCGTGGCCATGACCTTCACGTCGTCGAACCACGCGCCGTAGCCGTCGGAGGCCCACAGGCCGAACCTGCCGGCCGTGAGGCGGTCGGACTTCAGGCGGAAGAGCTCGTAGTCGTCTATGAAGACGGAGAGGGAGCGCTTCAGAACCGCCACCTTGAGCTCGTAGAACTGGTCGCTGAAGAAGCCGCCGTCACGGGAGGCGAGCACCCTTTCGCGCCCGCCGGAGACCTCCACGACCTCCACCCTGTTGGTCTTTCCGCCGCGCACGGAGTTGTCGCCGTACCAGCGGAGGGCGAAGTAGTCGCCGGGGCCGCGCCAGTAGAACACGAGGCCCACCGCGCCCTCCCCCGCCGGGCGGACCGAGGCGCGGAAGGTGTAGTCGTCCCAGAAGGGGTAGCCCGAGAGGATGAGCGCTTCCTTCGAGATGCGGGCGGGCTTCACGGGATAGCGCTTCTCTATCTTGCCCCACCGGTAGCGCCGCGCCTTCACGGTGACGGTGAAGGTGCGCCGCCCGCGCCTCACCTTCAGGCGGAACTGCTCGCCCGGGCTGGCGTGCTCCAGCCTGCGCCAGAGGAAGTACACCGGCTTGCCGTTCACCTCGAGTATTCTGTCGCCTTCCTGCAGGCCGGCCTCGGCGGCCGGGGCTCCGCCGGATATGCGCACGATGGTGCCCTG
>QNBY01000047.1 GCA_003644275.1 Planctomycetota bacterium | reverse complement strand
TCAGGCCGCTCGGAGCCGCGCTCGCCGCTTCCGACAGCGACCTCACGTTCACCGCCGAGGGCCCCGCCGTGCCCGTCGCCGCGATATGGTTCGAGGCGCTCCTGCGCTTCGGCGGCAAGGTGTCGGGAATGAAGGAAGCGATCCTCCGCAATCCCCTCCGCAGGATGCAAAGCTTCCGGATGCTCGTGCTGGACGCCTACCGGAAGGGCCGCGCGCCGGCAGGCCTCTTCGACATCTGCCGGGACTACGGCCGAAGGGCGGCCGTCCTCCTCTTCGACCCCGCCGCCCTCAAGGGCATGCCCGACCCCCTCACCGCCGACTACGTCCGCGAAAACGCCCTCTTCTTCCTCGTTCCCATCCCGGGCGACGACCCGCTCGCCACCCTCCGCTCCTACGCGAAGGGAAGCATCCCCGGCCACGATTCGCCGCCTCTCCTCATCTACCGCGAGCCCGTCGCCGGGAAGATTCTCACCTTCACCGTGGCGGGGAAACCCGTCGCCGTCCCCGCCGAGCCGGAACGGGTGAAGAAACTGCTCGACGCCGTCAACGCCTGGGCCGGCACGTCCTTCCGCTTCGAGAACGGCCGCATCGTGCGGTGAACCCGGTTCGGACGGCGTCCACGCCGGAAATGGAGGCATAGCCGTGAGGAAACGGACGACTCGCCTTTCCCTGCTCCTGCTCCTGATCGCCTCGCTCTCCTCGGCCCTCTCCGCCGAGGAAACCCGCCCGCCCGCGCCCTCCGTGGTCTCGCTCTTTCCCTCCCGCGCCGCCGTCTTCATGGAGATACCCGACCTCCCCGCCGCCGCGGCGGCCTGCGCGGACTCCGACCTCGCCGCCCTCTTCCGGAACCCCCGCGTCCGCAACCTCCTCGTGTGGCTCCGCAACTCCATCCTCCTCGAAGACCCCGACATGCTCTCCTTCGAGACGCTCGTCTCCTCCTTCTACGGCATGGCGAAGGGAGAAATGGCCGCCGCGCTCTACGCCCCCGCGCGCTTCGGCCGGGGCTCCTGGTTGCCCCATCTCGTCTTCGCCTTCCGCGCGGGCCGAACTCAGGGAGTCCTGAGGGAAATGGAGGACCTGTTCTCCGCCGCGGGCCTGAAGCCCAAGCGGAAGCTCACCCCCGGCGGGCTCCCCGGCGGCATGGACGACTACGGCTCCTTCTTCTGTTTCGTCCTCCGCGACACCGTCTTCGTCTGCTCCTCCGAGGCGGCCGCCCGCTCCGTGCTGAAGGCCGCCGCGACCGGGGACGCCCTCGACTCCTCGCCCCTGCTCGCCGCCGCCGTCTCCGCAGGCGGAAGGCTGTTCCGCGCCTTCCTCGACCTCTCCGCCGACGGCCTCTATCCCCCCGCCCTCTCCGAGCTGGCCCGCCGCGGCGGATGGAAGGGCCTCGTCTTCGACCTCGACCTATCCGGCGGCCTGTTCTCCGAGAGGCTCGCCCTCCTCGGCGGCGCTTCCTCCTCTCCCTTCTCCCTCCTCCGCCCGCTCTCCGGCGACGAGTGGCTCGAAAGGGTGCCCGCCTCCGCCGCCGCCTTCTGGAGGATGCGTTTCGACGCCCCCGGCCTCCTCGCCGCCCTCCCGGACCTCCCCGGCTTCCGCGAGCTCTACCGCAACTCCCTCGTAACCCGCTTCCTGCGCTCCTTCCCCGGCGGCTTCCCCGCCGCCCTCTCCGACATCCTGGACGGCTTCGCGGGCGCCTGCCTCTTCTTCCCCCCCCAGGGCTACATACCGGACTACTTCGTCTCGCTCTCCCTGAAGCCCGACAAGGCGAAGGCCGCCGAGAGCTGCATGGACGAGACTCTCCGCCTCATAAACGAGATAAAGGAAGCCGACCCGCCCCTCTTCCGCAGCTCCGTCTTCAAGGGACGCCGCATGTTCCAGGTGCTGCTCCGCCGCTTCGAGACGCTCGCCCCCATCACCGGCGATGCCGTCCTCGGCCTCGGCGTGCATCCCTCCGGCCGCTCCGTCGAGTTCACCTCCGGCTTCATGGGAATGAAGGCCGTCATCTCCCATCCCTTCCCGAAGCGCTCCGTGCTGCGTAACGAGGACTTCGTAGCCCTCAGGAACTTCCGCTCCGGCCCCCTCCTCGCCGAGGGCTGGGTGAACCTCGAGGAAGCCGCCCGCAAGCTGCTGCCCCTGCTTTCCTCGTTTCTTCTCCCTCTCTCCGCTCAGGCGGCCCGTCCCGCCGAGCTCCCCTTTTTCGAGGAACTCCAACCCCATCTCAAGGGAATGGCCTTCCGCCTGGAGCGCGAGGGAGACGACCTCGTCCTCCACGACCGCGCCACCGCCGCCCCCCTCGCCTCCGTCCTCGCCCTCTCCATCACCCTCGCGCTCTCCTCCGACGCGCTCTTCCCCCCTCCCCGGGAGGAAAGGGAACTCTCCAGCAGGGACCGCCTCCCCCGCCTCTACGCGCTCCTGAATAAATACGCCGCCGCCCACGACGGCCGCTTCCCGCCCTCGCTGGACGACGTGGCCGACGAGAAGAACCTCTCCCTCTTCAGCTCCCCGGAGACCGGCTCCGAGATAGACCCCGCCGACGTGGAGGGCTCCAGCGACTACTTCTACTTCCGCGGCCTCACCGTCGCGGACGCCGGAATGCCCCTCCTCGCCAACCGCCTCACCCTCCCCGGAAAGCACAGGTGGGTGCTCTTCACGAGCGGCGAGGTCGCCCGCATCTCCGACGCCGACTTGAAAGAGCTGATAGCGAAGTACAACGAGAAGACGGGCCGCAGGGTGCTGCTCGAGGACGGAATGTTGTTCTGGTTCTGACGGAGGACGAATGCTCGCGCTGACTGTGCCCACCGCTTCGAGAGAGCAGCTCGTCGACATTACCGCCGAGGTGAACCGCGCCCTCGCCTCCCTCGGCGCGGGCGACGGCCTCTGTCACCTCTGGTGCCCCCACACCACCGCCGCGCTGGCCGTCAACGAGGGCGCCGACCCCGACGTGGCCTCCGACGTCCTCTCCGCCCTCCGCCGCATCGTGCCGCCCGGCGGCTACCGCCACGCCGAGGGCAACTCCCCCGCCCACGTCAAGAGCGTGCTCGCGGGCCCCTTCCTCCTGCTCCCCGTCCGCGCCGGCAGGCTCGCGCTCGGCACCTGGCAGTCGGTCTTCCTCTGCGAGTTCGACGGCCCAAGGAACAGGCGCGTGGAGATCCGCTTCATCCCCCTGGAGGGAGCCTGACGGTGTTCTTCGACAGCCATTGCCACCTGGACATGGACCACTTCGCCGCCGACCTCGACGCCGTGGTGGCCCGCGCCCGTGAGGCCGGCGTCTCCCGCATGGTCTCCGTGGCCTCCGAGGTCGCGCGTTTCGACGCCGCACTCGACATCGCCCGCCGCTTCGAGGGCGTCTCCGCCGCCTTCGGCTTCTCCCCATTCGAGGCCGCCGCCGCCGACCCCGCCCTCCTCGCTCCCTTCCTCGACCGCCCCGAGGCCGTCGCCGTCGGCGAGTGCGGCCTCGACTACTACCACGACATCCACCCGCCCGAACTCCAGAAGGAAGCCTTCCGCCTCCAGCTCCGAATGGCGGCCGAGCGCGGCCTCCCCGTCATCGTCCACTGCCGCGACGCCTGGGGGGACATGCGCTTCGAGATAGACGCCGCCGCCCGCCGCTTCCCCGGCCTCCGCGGCGTCCTCCACTGCTTCACCGGCACACTATCCGACGCCCGCTTCTTCCTCGACCGCGGCTTCCTCGTCTCCTTCGCGGGCAACCTCACCTACCGCCGCTCGGACGAGCTCCGCCGCGTCCTGCTCGCCCTCCCGCGCGATTCCGTCCTCTTCGAGACCGACTCGCCCTACCTCGCCCCCGAACCCCTCCGCGGCAGGCGCAACGAGCCCGCCAACGTGGCCCGCACGGTGGCCTTCGCCGCCTCGCTGTTCGGCGAGGACGCGGCCGTTACGGGGAAGCGCGCCTTCCGCGCCGCCTCCCGCCTGTTCGGACTGGAGGAAGTGCCGTGAGATGCCTCGTCACCGGCGCAGCGGGCTTCGTGGGCGAACGGCTCGCCCTCGCCCTCGCCGCCCGCGGCGACGGCGTGGTCGCCTTGGACCTCTCCTTCCCCGCCGATTCCCCCCTCCGCTCGGCCTCCTCCGTCTCTCTCGTCGAGGCCGACGTCACCGACCTCCCCGCCGTGGCCTCCGCCTGCCGCGGCTGCTCCGCCGTCGTCCACCTCGCCGCCCTCCGCAGCGTCCCCGCCAGCTTCGACAGGCCGCTCGAGACCTTCCGCGTCAACACTCACGGCACCGCCGTGGCGCTCGAGGCCGCCCGCCGCGCGGGCTGCTCCCGCTTCGTCTTCGCCTCCTCGTCCTCCGTGTACGGCGAGCCTCGCATCCTCCCCACGCCCGAGACCGAACCCCTTGCCCCCCGCTCCCCCTACGCCGCGAGCAAGGCGGCCGCCGAGCGCATCGTCGAGGGCTTCGCCGCCTCCTACGGCATCGAGACCGTCGTGCTCCGCTTCTTCAACATATACGGCCCCCGCCGCGACCTCTCCTCCCCCTTCGTCGAGGTCGTCCCCCGCTTCCTCGCGCTCGTCGCCGAGGGCCGCTCCCCCCTCGTGTACGGCGACGGCTCCGCCGCCCGCGACTTCCTCTACGTGGACGACGCCGTCTCCGCCTGCCTCGCCGCCCTCGACTCCCCCCGCGCCCCGGGCGGGACCTTCAACGTGGGAAGCGGCGAGAGCCGCACCGTGCTCGAGGTGCTCGATCTCGTCTGCTCCGTCCTCGGCCGCCGCGTCGAACCCCGTTTCGAGCCGCCCCGGCCCGGCGACGTCCGCGCCACCCTCGCCGACCTCACCGCCGCCCGCTCCCTCCTGGGCTATTCCCCCCGCTTCGACCTCGCCCGCGGCGTCCGCCTCACCGCGCGCCTGCTCGGATTCTCGGAGGAAACCCCATGAGCCGCATCGTGAAGAAGGTCTTCGTCGAACGGACCGACAAACTCCTCCCCCAGTTCCTCCGCTACATCTGGGTCGGCGCCGCCACCACCCTCATCGACTGGGGCATACTCAACATGCTCCTCGCGGGCTTCGGCGTGGACAAGCGCATCGCCGCCGCCGCGGGATACATGACCGGCGTCGTCGCCAACTACTTCCTCTGCATCGCCTGGATATTCCGCTCCGACCCCCGACGCCGCCTCTTCGAGTTCCTCGGCTCCATGGCCATAGGCGCCGTCGGACTCGCCATGAACGACCTCATCATCGTCTGGGGAAGCGAACTCCTCCCCCGCTGGAGCCTCCTCTCGTCCGTCCTCGAATCCCTCGGCGTCCCCCGCACCGAGCTGCTCTACGTCAACATCTCCAAGGCCGTCTCCGTCGTCACCGTCCTCGCCTGGAACTTCCTCGCCCGTAAATACCTCATCTTCCGCCGCAACGAGAAGAACCCCCCATCCCTTGACAAAGCGGGGACTCCGCGGTAAACTGGGCCGCCCGTCCCCGCCCCGGACGAGCCCGACCATGACGAAACGCGAAGAAGAGGAACGCAACCCCGAAACGACCCCGCAGAGGGAAAGCGCCCCGCCGGACGCCGACCCCTCCCTCTCCTTCGACGAGACCGCCCGCCTCCTCCGCGAGATCTCCGAGGAAACCTTCGAGGAAACCTCGCTCGCCTCCTACCGCAACTTCGTCTTCAAAAACACCCTGAAGGGCCTCGCCCTCGGCTTCATCTGCGATTCCTACGTCTTCGGAAAGTCCTTCTTCGTTTACATGTTCCAGCTCGCCTACACCTTCGTCCAGTGCCGCTTCGGCGACTTCAACCAGCTCCTCGGAAGTCCTCCCTCCCCCGCCGAGCTGTGGCGCAACTTCCAAGACCCCGAGCTCATCTTCATCGGGAGCCTCATCCTCCTCTCCTGCATCGTCTTCGGCTTCTGGGACGGCTGGCGCGAGGACAGGCTGAGGCTCCTCGCCCTGCGCGACAGGCGCCGCGGCGAGCGCCTCCTCGAGGCCTCCCGCAAGCTCGCCCGCATCAACCGCAGCCTCGAACGCCTCGCCGTCACCGACGACCTCACCGGCCTCTTCAACCGCCGCTTCGCCCTCCAGCACCTCACCGTCGCCGTCGCCGCCGCCGAGCGCTACGCCCGCCCCCTCTCCCTCATGATGATCGACATAGACCACTTCAAGGACATCAACGACACCTACGGCCACGAGGTGGGCGACATGGCACTCGCCCGCGTCGCCAAGGACATACGCTCCCTGCTGCGCGATTCCGACGTCGTCTGCCGCTACGGCGGCGAGGAGTTCCTCGTCATCCTCCCCGACGTCAACGTGGAGCAGGCCCGCGTGGCCGCGGGCCGCATACTCTCCCACTTCTCCGACAAGTCCCTCGACATCTCCGGCATGGACATCCCCCTCACCGTCTCCATCGGCCTCACCGGCGTGGAGGACGAGTTTCCCCTCGACTGCACCGAGCTCGTCCGCCAGGCCGACATGGCCCTCTACAAGGCGAAGCGCGAGGGCAGAAACCGCGTCTGCGTCTTCACCGCGGGCGACCGCGAGGAATTCGTCGAGATCTTCACCTTCCAGCCCGAAAGCAGGCTCGTCGAGCTCTCCTCCAAGATAAACGAGCTCCGCTCCACCCTCCGCGAGACCGCCCTCTCCACCATCCAGTCCCTCATCAACGCCGTGGGCGCCCGCAACGAGTCCCTCATGGAGCACATGCGCGCAACCGCCTTCCACGCCCGCTACATCGCCGTGGCCGCGGGCCTCAGGGAAGAGGACGTGGAGACCGTCTTCCGCGCCGCCCTCCTCCACGACATCGGAAAACTCGGCATCCCCGACTCCCTCCTCCTCAAGCCCGGCCCCCTCGACAAGAAGGAGCGCCGCATCATCGAACGCCACCCCGAACTCGGCGCCCGCATCCTCGCCCCCCTCGGCTTCATGCGCCGCGAAGCCTCCATCATAAAAGCCCACCACGAACGCTACGACGGCCTCGGATACCCCGACGGCCTCAGCGGCGACCTCATCCCCTTCGAGGCCGCCGTACTCGCCGTCGCCAACGCCTTCGCCTTCATGACCGCTTCCCACCCCTTCAGGGAAGCCCTCTCGGAGGAGGAGGCCGTCTCGGAGATAGCCCGCCAGAGAGGAAAACAGTTCCACCCCCTCGCCGTGGAGGCCTTTCTCCGTTACCGGAGCGACCCGAACAAATACGCCCGCCGCCCTTGAAATGCGCGGGCCGTTCGGACCGAATCTTTTTTCGCCTTTTTACGCCTTGGCCTCTTTTTCCGGAGTAATATGTTGGGAACCCCTCCGCGGGAAAGGAAAAAAAGAAATATGCCCCCCGAGAAGGCCTTCGAGGACCTCGCCGCCGTCCTCCCCTGGCCCCTTTACCTCGTGTCGACCGGGATGCGGCTGCTTCGCGCCAATCCGCCCGCAGAAGCGCTCGTCAGCGAGAAACACGACGGCACTTTCTGCTCCGCCCTCGGCTGTCCCGACGCCG
>QNBY01000046.1 GCA_003644275.1 Planctomycetota bacterium | reverse complement strand
GGCGTGGGAGTACATGGTGGTCTTGGGGGCGAAACAGCCCTTGGCGTCCTGGTGGTCGGCGAGCCAATTGATGGCCTTGCGGATGACGTTGCGGTACTTGCCGCTCCTCTCGGTGTAGCCCGCGCAGACGAAGGCGAACAGGGCGAGGCCGCAGACGCCGGGATCGTAATCGCCGTTGCCGCCCCACTTCTTGGTGTCCCAGTGCCCGTCGGGCTCCTGGTGATCGGCGAGCCACTCCAGCCCCAACGATCGCGCTTCCCGGAAGCCCGCCGCCGAGATTTTCTCCACTTTCCCGAAGTCGGTCTTGTTGCCCTTGGCGTCGTAGAGGGTAACGGAAGCTATCAGCGGTTCGCCCGATTTATCGGGGACCGGGAAGTCGAAGAAGGGATTGAGGTCGAAGCGGAGCGACCACTCCCCGCCCGCTCCGCCCGTCTCGAAGGAGAGCGTCCACAGCTTGCCGACCTTCTTCAAGGTGCAACGGTTGTAAGCCCTCTTTCCCTCTTTCGACTTGACGTTCAGCCAGGTCCAGAAGGGCGGGGCCTCCGAGCGGAACGCGAAGACCACCCTGGCCGTTCCGGGAGGAATGACGCGGTCGCCGCCCTTTATCTCGAAGGAACGGGTGACGAGGTTGGGGGAGGAAAGTTCGCCGGTGTAGACGTATCCTTGGCGGGCGAACGCTTCGTCGAGCGTCATCTCGGCCGCCATCTCGTAATTCTCCATGTAGAGCGGGGCGCGGACGGCCACGCGGAACGGAGAGAGATAGCGGTACACGAGCCCCCCTTGGGGGTTCAACAGCATATCGTCGCCCGGCCGGAGGAATTTCGTCCTGAAGAGGGGCCGGAAGGACAGGATGGGAGAGGACGAGGCGAAGACCGCCCACTTGCCCTTCTGAGGCTCGAACCACGCCGTCCGGTGGACGTAGGTCTTACGGGGGACGGGCTTGTCGGCCCCGGCGAACTTGAGAGAGAGGAAAGGATCGCGGCTCGAATCGTTCCTCGTCAGGCCCACCACGGCGAAAAGCTTCTCCCCTTCGAGCCCTTTCAGCGAAATCTCGTTTCCTCCCGTCACCTCGGCCGCCGGGCGCGTCATGTCCGCCTCTCCGAAGCGGTAGAGACGTACGTCCGCGACCATTCCTTTCTCGGCGAAGACGAGGAGCTTCTTCGCCCCCGGCGGAACCACGAAGTAACCGATCTCGGGATACCTGAAATACTCCCGGCCCGCATCCGCCGTGGGCGCGGTGCCTTTCGCCTCTTCGGCGGACAGGCGCGGAACACCCATGAACGCGGCGGAGGCGAGCGCCAGGACGGCGAGCAGTACGACCGTTCTGCGCATGACGACCTCCTTTCTTCCCTATTCGATTTTCCGTCGATATGGAGCGGCCCGCGAAGGCCGTGAGAGGGGGCGTATCCCCTGTGTTCAAAATTTCCCGTAGATGTCCGGCCCCTCGAAGGAAATTATACCCTTGAGTCGAATCTTTGAAAATTTTTTGGCTCGGTGAGTTGCGGGGGCGTCAGATATTGCGGCTTATGCCCCTCTTGCTCGTCCTGCAGAACTCCGCTATCTCCGAGGCCAGCGGGGAGTCTATCTCCTCTTCGATACGCTTGCATGCGTCGGAAAGAGGCAGCCCGGAGCGGTAGAGTATCCTGTAGGCGCGCCTCACCGCGTCCACCTCGTCCCGGGAGAACCCGGCCCGCCTCATGCCTATCACGTTGTAGTGGCGTACCTGACAGTTCCCCTCCGCCGTCATGAAGGGCGGTATGTCCAGGTCCACCCGCGCGAGCCCCCCGACCATCGCCAGCCTTCCTATCCGGCAGTGTTGGTGCACCGCGACGTTTCCGGAGATGAACGCCCTGTCCCCCACCGTGACGTGTCCGGCCAGCAACGCCCCGTTCGCCACTATCACCATGTCCCCCAGCACCACGTCGTGCGCCACGTGCGAGAGCCCCATGAGGAAGCACTTGCGCCCGACGACGGTCTTCCCCCCTTCCTTCGCGGCCCGGTGGATGGTGGCGTATTCCCTCACGACGGTGCCCTCGCCGACGAGCACGCCGCTTCGCACGTTCCGGTCGAAGGACAGGTCCTGCGGCGGCCCGCCTATCAGCGCGCCGGTGTGTATCTCGCAGCGGGGCTCTATCACGGTGCCCGAAAGAAGGTGAGCGTGAGGCCCCACGACGCAGCCTTCCCCTACGGCGACGCCGTCTTCCACCACGGCGTAAGGGCCTATCTTCACGTCCGGGGCGAGCTCCGCCCCGGGATGCACTATTGCGGTCGGGTGTATGTCCATTGCGGCCGGATTATAGCCCCCGCTCCCCGCGCGGTCAAGTTCCGGGCTTGCGCGAGCGCCCCAAACGCCGTAGAATCGGGACATGAAGCGCGAGGCGGTCAGGTTCGAAGCGGCGGACGGAAGCGCCCTCGTGGGAGTGCTCAGGCGGCCCGACGAGGGAGGCGCTACGGCGGTGATCACCGTCCACGGCTGGGGGGCCAACCGAATAGGGCCGAACAACCTGCTCAGCGACTTCTGCCGCCGTCTCTGCGAGGAAGGCTTCACCACCCTGTGCTTCGACCTGCGCGGCCGCGGGGATTCCGAGGGGGATCCCGCCTCGGTCACCATAGACGACATGATGGACGATGTGGTGAAGGCCGCCGAGCTCGTCAGGAAGGCCGGCGCGGAGCGCGTGGTGCTGTTCGGCCTCTGCTCGGGGGGCAACGCCGCGCTGGGGGCCGCAACATGCGGAGCGGAGCCGGACGCCGTGGTGGCCGTCTCCACCTTCCCCTTCGTGCCCATAGAGGACATGAAGGCGGGCGTGAAGAAGACCTCCTCCTACCTCAAGGGCTATCTCCTGAAGCTCTTCCGCCTCTCCACCTGGCGGAAGCTGTTCAGGGGCGCCGTGTCGTTCAAGGGGGTGTTCAGGACGCTGTTCGGGCACTTCTCGAAGGCCGAGCGCAAGGCCGACCGGGCCCTCAAAGACACCCGCCGCGACCTGCCCGAAGCCCTGAAGGGCTTCCGGGGCGAGATAGTCCACGTGTACGCCTCCGCCGACCCCGAATCCGCCCCCTCGCGCGACTACTTCGAGCGCTTCTACCGGCGTCGCGGCCTGCGGGCCTCGTTCCACACCATAGAGCGCACGAACCACAACTTCTACGGCCTGGAAGCCCGCCGGGAGCTGTTCGCGCTGCTCCTGGAGGCCGCCCGCCGGACGGACGCCGCTCAGAGATAGGCGTCCAGCCCCTCCCGCTTCATCTTGTCCACGAGCTCCTTCACCCGCGACGCCTCGCTCTTGGGCATGACGAGCAGGGCGTCGGGCGTGTCCACCACGACCGCGTCCTCCATGCCCAGCACGGCCACGAGCCTCTCGCCCTCGCTGCAGATGATGCAGTTCTTGGCGTCGAGCGTGACCACCCTGCCGAGCACCACGTTGCCTTCCTCGTCGCGCGGCAGGTGGCGTTCGAGCGCGGGCCAGGTGCCCACGTCGTCCCACTCGAACTCCGCTTCCACCACCGCCGCGGCGGAGGTCTTCTCCATCACACCGTAGTCGATGCTGATGCGGTCGGTGTGCGGGAACTCCGCGGCGAAGGTGCGGGCGAAGTCCTCCTTCCCCCAGCGCGCGGCTATGGCGGTCACGCGCTCGTAGGTGGCGGGGAGGAAGGCCGCCGTCTCCTCCAGTATGCGCGACGCCTTCCAGACGAACATGCCGCAGTTCCAGTAGTAGTCCCCGGACTCCAGGTAGGACCGCGCCTCCTCGAGGGGCGGCTTCTCGCGGAAGGCGGCCACCTCGAAGACGCCGGGCTCCATCTCCGCGCCGCGCCGTATGTAGCCGTACTCCACCGCCGGACGCGACGGCGGCACGCCGATGGTGACGAGCCGCCCGCGCGACTCCGCCACCCTCACCGCCTTGTCGAGCGTTCGGAGGAAGCCGTCCTGCGGATAGACCAGATGATCGGCGGGGAACATGGCCGTCACCGCGCCGGGCTCCCACCGCTCGACCAGCGCCGCCGCCAGCGCCGCGCAGGGCGCGCTGTCCATCCCGACAGGCTCGCAGATGAGGTTCTCGCCGGACAGGCCGGACAGGTGCAGGCGGCAGACGTCCTCCTGCTCGGCGGATGAGATGACGAACACGCGCTCCCGCCCGAAGTAGGGCACGAGCCTCTCCACCGTCCTCTCCAGAAGTACGCCTATCCTCCCGAACGGAACCACGTGCTTCGGCGTCTTGCGGCGGCTCCGCGGCCAGTACCTCGTGCCGGACCCGCCGGCCATTATGAATGCGTATGGCAAGGTTCACCTCCCGTGGGAAGGGATTATACCCGTTTCCCCATGAGACGCCCGGACGGCCCCCTTGTCTTCGCTTCACACGGGGGTAACATTGTCCGCCGAAAGCGAGGGAAGACATGAGAAAGGCGGCGCTTCTCTTCTTCGTCCTGGTTCTCTTCGGGGGAGGGCTGTTCGCCGAGGGGGCGTGGCTCGGCGTGAACATACAGGCGGTGTCGAAGCCGGCGGGTATCCTCGTGACGAACGTCGTGAGCGGCTCCCCGGCGGCGCGCGGCGGACTGAGGCCGGGCGACGTCATCGTGGAGGTGGACGGGGAGACGCTCGAAAACGACGAGGAAGGCGTGCTCGCCACCTTCCGCAAGAAGCTCGCCGAGCGGAACCCCGGCGACGAGACGGTGTTCACCGTGCTGCGGAAGGTGAGGAAACTCGCGCTGTTCGTGAACGGCCGAGAGGTGCCCGCGGAGGATCCCGAGGCGGCCTGGCGGCGCGAGCTCGACGAGGCGGGCGACGGCGACGCCGTGGAGCTGAAGGCCGTGGTGAAGGCCGAACGGGTGAAAGTGACCGTCGTATTGGGCGAGCGCCCCAAGGGGAAGGGCATATCCCCCAACTGGCAGGGCGACGTGCCGTTCGCCGGGCTCGCGGAGGGCGACGATTCCTACCGCAAGCTCGCCGAGGCCCTGATTGCTGAGGCCGGAATAGGCACGCAGTTCCGCGACCAGATGGCGAGGCTCGCCAGGTGCCACGAGTCGCCCGATGCCTTCCGCAAACGCCTCATGATGGGCGTTCACACGAACCCGTTCTCGCTCGAGGACACCGCGCGGGCCGTGCGCGACATGCTGAGCGAAGCGGCGGCGGGGGACAGGCCCCTGTCGGGCGTGCTCGGCGTACTCGCGGGCATGAACTGGTACGGCGTCCCCCCCGCTTCCGCCCCGCTGAAGACCGGGCTCGACCCCAAGGCGCACGTGGAGCGGATAACCTCACTGCTGAAGGAAGCCGCGAGGCACCTCGACAGGGCCTTCGCCGCCCTCTCCGACGAGGAGATAGCCTTCGTCCGCAAGAACAGGGCGGCCTTGGGCGAGGCGCTGGTGAACCACATCTACCTGCACATAGACCCTGACAAGAAGCGCTTCGAGAACAACATGAAGATAATCGAGACGGCGGCCAGGGTGAACTTCGCGGAGCTGCTCGCCGCGGAGAGGGCGCTCGCTCCCCTCGCCGACCGGGCCTATCTCGAAGGGCTGAAGAAGGACCTGCTGGCGGCCTACGGCGACGACGCCTCCAAGGCCGTCGTGGCGCAGTTCGACTCGCCCTTCGGCCCCATTGTGATAGGCGGCACGGGGCACACCTGGTACCGCGACACGGCCGGGGCGGTGATAATAGACCTCGGCGGCCCGGACTTCTACACCTGCAACGCGGGCTCGGGCGCGGCGTTCAGGCCGGTGTACAAACGGAGCAAGGACGGCCGGGAGCAGAAGGACCGCCCGCTCAGGCTCCCCATCGGCGTGGTGCTCGAGCTGGGCGGCGACGACGCCTACGAGTCCACGCGGGGATGGGAGCAGGGCTCGGGCTCGCTGGGCTGCGGGCTGCTGGTGGACCTGGAGGGGGACGACGAGTACGTCTCCATCCGCTGGGGGCAGGCGGCGTCGTTCCTGGGGAGCGCCGCGCTGGTGGACTTCGGCGGCGACGACACCTACCGCGGCCGGGAGTTCTGCCAGGCCGCCGCCGTCTTCGGCCTCTCGGCCCTGCTGGACATGGGAGGGAACGACCGCTACGAGGGCGACGAGTTCTGCCAGTCCCTCGCGGGCGCGGGCGGCGCCTCGCTGCTGTACGACGCGGCGGGCGACGATTCCTACTACTGCAAGGGTTCCTATCCCACCAACTACGGCGACCCCGGCATATTCGACGCCTGGGCGCAGGGCGCGGCGCTCGGCTTCCGGGGCATAGCGTCCGGCGGTATCGCGGTGCTGCTCGACGGCGCCGGGAAGGACCGCTACGAGGCGGGCAACTTCTCGCAGGGCGGCGGCTACTACTTCGGCTTCGGCATGATGTTCGACCGCGGCCGCAAGGGCGATTACTACATGGGCTCGCGTTACGCCCAGGGGTTCAGCGCGCACACGGCCGTCGGCGCCTTCATCGACGAGGGGGGCGACGACCATTACGGCACCCGCCAGGGGGTGGCCCAAGGGCTCGCGTGGGACGAGAGCGTCTCCCTGTTTGCGGACGACGCCGGGAACGACGTGTACGAGGGCGGCAGCGGCTTCTCGCAGGGCGCTTCCGCCCACAACGGCTTCTGCATTTTCGCGGACAGGGGCGGCGGCGACGACGTGTACCTCTACAAGGCCGGCCAGGGCAGGGCGGGCGGAAACGACTATCACGGCGGAACCAGCTTTTCCCTCTTCATCGAGGAAGGCGGGAACGACCGCTACACCGCGCCCAAGTCGGCCGACAACCTCATCCGCATCTTCCCGGAGTACGGCGTATTCGCCGACCTCCCCGCGCCGGTGTCGCGCATGTTGGCGGAAGGGCTGTGGAAGGACCTGGTGAAGGTGGAGAAGCGGAAATGAACACGCGCGGCCCTTCCGCCGGGCTTTTTGTTTGCCCCCGGCCGGGCCGGGGATAAAATCCCCCTCGGGAGAGAGAAATGGCGACAAGAGCCGGCAGAAGACCAAGGGAGTCGTCCGGCCGACAGAGGGCCGGGAGGATAAAGTTCGGCCTGCCGCTCAAGATGACCGTCGTCTCGGTCATCGCGGTGATAGTGGTGGAGGTGGTGCTCGTCCTCGCCTTCGGGTCGGGCAAGGAGCCCAACTGGAAGCTCGTGGGGCCGTTGCTGGTGCTGCTCGTGCCGGTGGCGGCGGCCCTGTCCTACTTCTTCGCCCTCTCGATTTCGAAGCCGCTGAAGAAGATAGTCGGCGACGTCGCCGCGATGGCCTCGGGCGACTACACCCGCCGCAGCAGGGTGAAGTCCAACGACGAGGTGGGCGTGCTCGCCCGCGCGGTGAACGAGCTGGCGGAGTCCCTCGAAGAGGCGGAGCGCAGCAAGGAAGAGGTGAACCGCATCGAGGACGACCTCTCGCTGGCGGGCGAGATACAGCAGATGCTGCTTCCCTCCGTGATCCCCACCATCCCGACGCTGGACATATATCCCTACTACCGGCCCGCCGGGACGCTGGGCGGCGACTACTACGACTTCATCCCCGTCTCGCCGGAGCAGC
>QNBY01000045.1 GCA_003644275.1 Planctomycetota bacterium | reverse complement strand
TCCGCGGCCGAACCCTGCACCACCGTGTTGATGGCCAGCCCCTCGCCGTGCGCGCGCTCCGCCGCGTTCGACGACCTTACCTGCGGAACCGGCAGCCTGCCCCCACCTATCGTCTCGACGTGGCCCTTCTCCCTGGCCTCCTCTATCACCCGCCGCCGGAACTCCTCCACCTTCGGGAAGCGCTCGAAGTACCTCTGTATGAACTCCCGCGCCTGCGTGCGCGATATGCCCAGGAAGTTGGCGAGCCCGAACGGCCCCTGGCCGTATATGAGCCCGAAGTTCACCGCCTTCGCCGCCGCGCGCATGGAGGGCGTCACCTCTCCCCCCTCCGTCTCGAATATCTGGCGCGCCACCGTGGCGTGTATGTCCTCGCCCTCCCGGAACGCCTCCGTGAGGCCGGGATCCCTGCTCAGGTGCGCGAGCATCCTCAGCTCCACCTGCGAGTAGTCCGCGCTCACGAACACGAACCCCTCGCGCGCCACGAACGCCGACCTTATCTCCTTGGCCTCGTCGTTCCGCGCGGGTATGTTCTGCAGGTTCGGCCGGTTGGACGACAGCCGCCCCGTGGCCGTCCCCGTCTGGTTGAACGAGGAATGTATCGCCCCCGTCACCGGGTCCACGTACTGCGGCAGCGCCTCGACGTAGGTCGAGTTCAGCTTCTGCAACAGCCGGTAGCGCAGCACGAGGCCGGGCAGGGGGTGCTTGTCCTTCAGCTTCTTCAGGTGCGCCGCGTCCGTCGTGCGCGACTTCGGCGCGGGCAGCTTCAGCTCGTCGTACAGCACCTCGGCGAGCTGGTAGGTGGAGTTCACGTTGAACTCCCGCCCGGCCGCCTCGTATATCTTCCTCTCCAGCTCCGCCAGCTCCGCCCGTATGCCCTCCGCGAGCTTCTCCAGCCGCGATTTCTCGAGCTTTATCCCCCTCAGCTCCATGTCGGAGATGACCGGCACCAGCGGTATCTCGAGCTCCCTGTACGGTCCGTCGAGCCCCTCGTCCTCCAGGCGCGGCTTCAGCTTCCTCCAGAGTGCCAGCGTGACCGCCGCGTCCTCGGCCGAGTATTCCGCCAGCCTGTCGAGCGGCACCTCCTCCATCGGCTTCTGCTGTTTGCCCTTCCCGATGAGGTCCGTTATCGGTATCTTGGAGACGCCGAGCAGGTCCAGCGCCAGGGCGTCCAGCTTCAGCCAGCGGCGCTCGGGATCGAGCAGCCACGCGGCTATGAGGGTGTCCTCGAAGGGCGGCTCCACCTCGAAACCGGCGGCCTTGAGGAAGCTCATGTCGAACTTCAGGTTGTGCGCCGCCTTCACCACCCGCGGCGAGGCGAACAGCGGGCCGAGTATCTCCCTTATGCGCTCGAGCGCGAGCATCTCCTCCCCGCCGTCCGGGTAGGAATCCGCCACCGGCACGTACACCCCCTCGCCCTCCTTCCAGGCGAGCGATATCCCCAGCAGCTTCCCGGAATGGTAGGCGAAGGACGTCGTCTCGGTGTCGAACGCCGCCGCGCCCGCCTCCTCTATCTCCCGCGCGACCTCCCGGAGCGCCTTCTCGTCCCTTATGATGCGCCACTTCACGCCCGCGGGCCGGGCCGGCCCGTGCTCGAACAGCCCGCCGAGCAGCGACGAGAAGCCGAGCTTCCGGTACACTTCCGCCAGCGCCGCCCGGTCGGGCTCGCCCAGCCGAAGCTTCTCCAGGTCCACCTCGACGCCCGTCCTCGGCTCTATGGTGGCGAGCATCCGCGAGCGCAGGGCGTCTTCGCGGTGGGCCTTCAGGTTCGCCCCCACCTTGCGCTTCTTCTTCGCTATCTCGTCCGCGGCGTCCAGCACGGCCTCGAGCGAGCCGTACTCCGCCAGAAGTTTCAGCGCCGTCTTCTCTCCCACGCCCGGCACGCCCGGTATGTTGTCGCTGGAGTCGCCCATCAGGCCGAGCCAGTCCGGCACCTGCTCAGGCGTTATGCCCTTCTCCTCTTTCAGCGTCTCGGGGGTGATGAAGCGGTCGTTCTTGTCGTCGTACATCGCCACGCGGTCGGAGAGAAGCTGGTAGAAGTCCTTGTCGCGGCTGACTATGACCACGTCGAGCCCTTCCTCCAGCGCCCGGTGGACCACCGTGGCGATTATGTCGTCCGCCTCGAAGCCCTCCTTCATGAAGCACGGTATGTTCATGGCCTCGAGCACTTCGAGCAGCGGCTTCACCTGCGCCTTGAGCTCCTCCGGCGCGGGCTTCCTGTTGGCCTTGTAGTCCTCCGCCTCCTCGTTGCGGAACGTCTCGTGTCCGGCGTCCAGGCAGACCACGAGGTATTGCGGCCTCAGCTTCTCGATGACCTTGTGGAGCGTCTTCACGAAGCCGTACACCGCGTTCGTAGGCGTGCCGTCCGGCCCGGTGAGGCCGCGTATGGCGTAGAACGACCGGAAGAGAATGGCGTGCCCGTCGATTACGACGAGTTTGGGGAGCATGAGGCTTCCTCGGTGATGGGCTTTGAGGACGGATGTACGAGGATCAAGCTCTATTATCAGGAAAAGGGGTCTTTCGGCAGGATATCTTCGCACCCTCGGGCGCCGGTCAGACTATACCCCCTTTTCTCCGCGCTGTCAAGAGTTTTGTCCCCCTCGCCCTTCCCTTTTCGGCGGCTCTGCGGTTCGTTTTTTTCTTGACATGCCTTTCAGCCGCCGTAAAATCACACTTTGCATTCCGTTCGACTTCGAGAGGAAGCCGCAGTTCCGCCTTGGAAGGAGGACTTTCCGTGAGGGACAGGACGAAACTGATTCTGGCGGGTACGTTCCTCGCACTCGCCATCGTCGTGTGGGTCGGCACGGCCACAGCGGCGGTCTATTTCTACTACCAGAAGTTCATGTTCCAGGTCAACCGCGAGATTCCCGCCAAGGAAAAGATCGACCAAACCCTCTGGAAGATATGGACCATCGAGGACGAGCTCGCGGAACTCAAGGACGCCAAGAACGCCCCCGCCTACCTCGAGCTCGATCCCACCGTCGGCTCCATGCTCGAGGCGCTCGACGCCAGGATTCAGGCCCTGCAGAACGACCTCGAGAACGAACGGCGCGACATCGAAACCTACAAGCAGGAGGCGGAAGAAAGCCTCAGCCCCTTCGAGGAAGCGTTGCAGCAGTTCAACGAGACGCGCGAGGACTTCGTCACCAAGGTGGGCCAGGCCCGCGACAGGCTCAGCACCGAGCGCGAGGCCATGGAGGCCGAGCTCGAGTCCGAGAAGGAACGCATCGCCACCCTCGACGGCGACATACGCGCCGCCGTCTCCAAGATCGCCCAGATGGAGGACGTGCAGCGCCGGAAGCGCATAAAGCTCCTCTCCGAGTACCAGAAGTACCGCAAACTCCTCGATAACCTCATCGCCAAGCGCCGCCAGAAGGAAAGCGGGGGGCAGGAATTCGACGGCAAGGTCCTCCTCACCGATCTCGAGGACAGCTTCGTCATCCTCGACCTGGGCTCCCGCCACCGCGTCCGCAAGGGCATGACCTTCGAGGTCTTCGGCGTCGTGAAGGGCGTCCTCCCCATCCGCAAGGGCCTCGTCGAGGTCCGCGACGTCGGAAGGGACGTCTCCTACGCCCGCATCGTGAAGGTGTACAACAAGGAAAATCCCATCCAGGCGGGCGATAAGGTGGCCAACAAGCTCTTCAAGCGCCAGGAGAAGCTCGTCTTCGTCCTCGTCGGGAACCTCAGGAACTTCAACCGGGCCGAGTTCATCCGCTTCGTAACCGAGATGGGCGACGAGGTCAAGGACACCGTCGATACCGACACCAGCTACCTCATCGTCGGCGCCGGCGTCGAGAAAAACCCCGCCGCCCAGGAGCAGATAAAGCTCGCCCGCGAGCTCGGCGTGAAGATCATCACCGAGAAGATCTTCCTCGACCTTGTCAGTTACCGATAACCCGAAACGAGGGACCGCATTCAAGCGCGGGAGGAATAAATGGCAGCAGGCAAACAGAGTTTGATGTGGGCGTTTCTCACCATCGTCGTCTTCCTCATCCTTTCCGCCATAAACGGGCTGCTCGCCTACACCTTCAAGAATGAGCTCAGGAAGAAGAAGATCAACTTCAACACCGTCTATCAGGCGAAACTCGACGCCAAGACGGAGGAGCTCGCGAGGCTTCAGAAGGAACTCGACGACTACAGGAAGAAGGTCGCCGAAAAGAAGCTCAAGATCGCCGAGCTCACCCACCAGCTCTCCATCGCCCGCTTCACCAGCAAGCTCATGCAGGCCCGCGTGGAGTACCGCAACGCCATGGTCTCCAGCATCCGCTCCATGACGGAGAACATAGCGAAGGTGCGCGACGAGCTCGTCAACTACTACAACACCAAGCGTGAGGAAGAGACCAACGCCCACCGCACCGCCCTCGAGGACCTGCAGAACAAGGCGGCTTCCCTCGAACAGCGCAAGGCCGACCTCGAGCAGCAGATAATCGCCCGCGAGAAGGCGTTCCGCGACGAGATGTCCCGCCTCAGCACCCAGGTGGACCAGATCAGGCAGGACATAGACAACTTCCAGAAACTGAAGCTCCCCTCCGTCCGCGAGGAAGAGGCCGACGGGCGCGTGCTCCTCGTCAACAACCAGTACAACTTCGTCATCATCAACATCGGCAAGAAGGACCACGTCACCTTCGGCCAGCGCTTCAAGGTATATCAGTACGACGACAACCGCGTTCCCAGGGAGAAGGGCTTCGTCATCTGCCGCATGTTGGGCGACCACTACTCCTACGCCCAGATCGTCTCCGTGGTGGACAAGGCGAATCCCATCATCGAGGGCGACCTCATCTCCTCCCCGCTCTACAGCCGCGACCACCGCATCAAGATAGCCGTCGTCGGCCAGCTTCGCGGCTTCCTCGCCATCGCCACCGACGAGAAGATGAAGAAGGCCATGCAGGAGAAGCTCCGCAGGGCCATCGAGCAGTACGGCGCCATATACAGCCCCGAGGTAACCGCGGATTGCGACTACGTGGTCGTCTCCGACAAGGTCGCGGCCATGAAGGAGGAAGGCGAGCTCACCCCCGAGCAGAAGCAGTACAAGCTCGCCAGGGAATACGACCTTCCCATACTCTCGGAGGACGACTTCCTCCGCTACCTCGGCGACTGACGCCGCGTTTTTCGCCGTTCGAGGGGGGAGACTCTCGTCTCCTCCCTTTTTTTTCAGACGGAGGTCACGGGTTGGCCGATTGGTTCGAGGAAGGTTTGCGTTTCGAGTGCATCCGTTGCGGCCGCTGCTGCGGCGGCGGGCCCGGCGCGGTCTGGGTGACGCCGGTGGAGGCGGCTGCCATAGCCGACTACCTCGGCATCACTCTCGAGGAATTCGGCAGGCGCTACCTGCGGCGATTCGCGAGCGGTTCCCTCTCCCTCACCGAAAAGCCGAACTACGACTGCATCTTCCTCGAAAACGGCCGGTGCGCCGTGTATCCGGTCCGCCCCGCCCAGTGCAGGCTCTTTCCCTTCTGGAAGGAACACACGACGAGCCGCGCCGCGTGGGAGGAAGGCACCGGCTTCTGCCCCGGCGTCGGAAGGGGCAGGCTCTACACCGCGGACGAGATAAGGAAGATACTGGAAGAACAGGCATGAACCGCGTGAGGCTCGTCGCCCTCGACCTGGACGGCACCCTTCTCGATTCGTCGGGTTCCCTTCCCGAGGCGAACGCCGCGGCGTGCAGGGCGGCTTCCCGCAGGGCCGTAATCGCCGTGGCCACCGGCAGGCGGGCCCGCAAGGCCGTGCGCCTGCTCGCCGCCTTCGACTTCCCCTACTACCTCATCACCTGTTCCGGCGCGAGGTTGGAGCGGGTGCCGGACCGTTCCCCCCTCTTCACCGCCTTCCTCGACACCGGCCTGCTCGCGCGGGCGGCGTCGCTTCTGCTGGAGGCCGGGCGCTCCCTGCTCCTGTTCACCGCGGAGGACCCGGCGGGCGACGTCCTGGTGCTCCGTTCCGGCCCGCTGCACCCGCACATGGAGGCGTACATAGAGCGCAACCGCGATCACCTCCGCGGCGTGCTCCGCCCCCCCTCCCTCTCTCCCGCCGCGCTGGGGGGGCTGCTTCCCGCCGATGTGCATTTCATGTCCGTCGTCGGCGGCGCGGACGAGCTCCGCTCCCTGCAATCACGCCTCGACGCGGTCTTCCCCGCCCGCTTCAACACCCACGTCGTCACGAACATAACCGCTCCCGGCGCCGTGCTGGACATGCTGCCCGCCGGGGTCTCGAAGTGGCGCACCCTGATGAGGCTCGCGGATTTCCTGGGCGTATCGCGCGGCGAGATCGCGGCGGTGGGCGACGACGAGAACGACAGGGAGATGCTGCGGGAGGCGGGGGTCTCGGTGGCGATGGGGAACGCCTCGGACTCGCTGAAGGCCGTCGCGGACCTGCACACGGCGGGAAACGACGAGGGCGGCGCCGCCCTCGCGCTGGAGATGCTCGGCCTCACCGGAGACTGAGCGCCGGCCGCCGCCTTCTTCTCACTTCACCCCGGCGTCTTCGAGCAGCTTCCCGCCCCTCTCCGGCGGCAGCAGGGCGGCTATCTTCTTCAGCGGCGTCCAGGTGGCCTCGCGGTAGGCCGCCTCGGCCTCGCGCACCTTCTCCAGCAGCTCCGCGAGCAGTTTCCCGTCCCTCTCCGGAACCAGGCGCTTCACCCCCTCGTTCGTTCCCCCGTAGGGGGAACGAACGGAATCCTCGAACGAGAGCCACGTCCTGCCCTCGGAGTCCTCGAAGAAGAATATCTCGACGGAGGACGGCGCGGGCAGGTAGAACTCCCGGGCGAGCTCGGCGCACGCCTTCGAGACGGGCGCGAACGCCTTGCGGGCGGCGGCGAGGTCGTGCGCGCTCTTCACCAGGCCGAACAGCGCGGCGGAGTAGCGGGCGGTGATGTCGAAGTAGCGGGTCCTCAGGTCGGCGTCGAGCCTGGAGCGGAAGCGGCTGAGGTCCACGAGGGCCGTCGCGCGGTCCGCAAGCAGCTTCTCCACCTCGTCCGCCTTCCCCTCGGCGAGCAGCGCGGCGACGTCGCAGTAGAGGGCGATCCCGGCCTGCATCACCCCGACGTCGTGGAACTTGATCTTCGAGCCGTACTTCTTGTAGCGCTCGTATATCTCCGGTCCCCTCCCCGCGGCGTAGTATTCCGCGGCGGCGGCGGCGAGCCTCACCGCGGCCGACGCGCGGGCGGCGAGCCCTTCCTTGCGGGCGGCCGCTATCTCGGCGGCCTTGTCGGCGGGCGGCGTGCCGAGCTCCTTGAAGAACTTCAGCCAGGCGGTGTCGCATTCCTTCTGAACGGAGGTCCAGAAGGACGAGTTCTCGATGGTGCGGGGGGCGGGCGGGAAGGCGTTCTCCGCGAGCGAGACGCCCGCGAAGCCGAGCAGGGCGACGAGTGAGAAAAGGAAGACAGCCGTTCCGGTGCTATGGCGCATTTCGGCTCCTCTCCGGTTACGTTTTCCGGTCGTTCTTTCCGTCGCGGGGAATCCGTTCGGCCGGACTTCTTCGCTCCGGCCCCCCGGCGGACCGGCCGCGGCGCGGCGAGGGGGGAAGTCCCGCGGCCGC
>QNBY01000044.1 GCA_003644275.1 Planctomycetota bacterium | reverse complement strand
GATGACTACCCGCCTCTCCACGCAACCCGCGAGCAACAGCCCCCAGAGCAACGGCAGCGGCAGCAGACGTCTCATAGCTCGATTATACGCGCTTCGCCGGTTTTGTCGTCCCACAGGGCCACCGTGGCCCGGCCCGTCAGGTACCCGCACGCCTCGCCCGGGTTCAGCACCAAAACGCCCCCCAGCTCTTCCAGGCCCGCCTCGTGCGTGTGCCCGAACACCATGAGATCCGCCCCCCCGCCGTCCTCCGGCAGCCTCCACCGCTCGTGCGCCACCAGCACCCGCTTTCCCCCCGGCGTCTCCACCGCCAGCGGCCCCTCGCAGATGCCCGGCAGAAGCCGCGCGAGCCCGGCCCTCTCCCCGTCGTTGTTGCCGTACACCGCCGCCAGCTCGAACCGCCCCTCCAGAAACGCCTTCAGCGCGAACGGCGATATCACGTCCCCCGCATGGACGACGAGCCCGCAGCCCGCCTCCTCGAACACCCTCACCGCCCGCCGTATGTTCTCCATGTGGTCGTGCGAGTCGCTCACCACCCCCACGAGGCTCATCTCTCCTCCTCCGTCCCGCCCGCGAGCAGGGCGGCCAGCTCCTCCAGCTTCCGGTGGAACTCCCCGAAGTCCGGTATCGCGCGGTAGATGCGCCTCGCGTTCTGCTGCACTATCCCCATCACCTCCACGCACTCCTTCCCCGCGTCGGGAGGAAGCAGGGCGGCCAGCTCCTCCACGCCCTCGAATATGGACTGTATGGGGCTCCGCACGTCGTGGCGCACGCGGACCGAAAGCTCCTTCAGCTCCTGCGCCGCCCGCAGCGCCTCCTCGGCTATCAGCTCCGCCCGCCGCTCGGGCGAGGTCACCCGCACGAAGCGGTACCGCTCCTTCCCGTCGGGCCCCTTCCTCTTGCCCGCCAGCAGGAACACCAGCGCCTCCGGCTCCCTCTCCAGAAGGTCCCCCAGCCGTTCCGCCTCCGCCTCCGCCATGACGAACACGGCCGCGCTCTCGGCCTCCCCCCCGAAATCGAACTCCGCCCCCGCCAGTTGCGGCAGCGCCTCCCGTATCTCTTCCTCTTCTTCCGGCCTGAATCCCGTCACTTTCACCTGCATGGGAGCCCCCTTATATGAAGATGGGGACGGCGGACCGTCCCCATCGGGCCGCGCGTTCGTTCCCTCAGAGGCCGAAGTCCAGAAGCTCCCTCATCAGCGCGCGGAGAGCCGGGCTTCCTCCCTCGGCGCGCGCCGGGGCGGGCGACACCGCGTAGTAGAGCGACACCAGCGCGGAACCCGTCCCGCACGCCGCGAGCCCGGCGTCCCTCAGCTCCGTGAGCGCCCGCACGCTCGAGGCGGACATGCTCCCGAACGCCGCCGTCGCAACGAAGCACCCGCCGGAGCCCGCACGCGAGGCCGCTATGCTCTCCTCGTCGGGCTCGGGCTTGGAACTTATGTACTTGATGGCCCCGTTGTCGAGGTAGATTATGCTCATCTCGCCCTCGCCGTAGCTCGACAGCGCGGGCATCCAGCCCACGTTGCCCTCGCCCTCGGCGAGCACCGATATCTGCCAGAATATCCCGTCGAACAGCGCGAACTTCAGCCGCTGCCGCCCCACGTCCTGGTACGATATCCTCGGCTTGCCCTCGTCGTCGTACAGAAGGTTCGGGTAGTACCCCACGTCCCCCGTCGCGTCCACCACCTGGATGTTCCACGTGAAGTCGGTCTGCCTCTGCGCGAACTTCAGCCGGTGGTTCGACAGGTCGTAGTACACCACCCCGGGATGCCCCGTCGCCGGGTTTATCGCCGCCTGGCAGAACCGCCCGCAGTCGGGCGTGCCGTCCACCGTGTCCAGTATCCACTCCGCGTCGAAGTACAGATACCTCAGCTTGCCCTCCGCCGCGTCGTAGAACACTATCACGGGCTGCTCGTTGTAGTACACCAGCGACAGGTACTCTATCACCCCGTCGAACTCCCGCACGATCTCCACCAGCCAGTCGTTCTGGAACTTCTCCGCGTACTTTATCTTCGGGTGCGCCAGGTCGGAGTTGTCCAGGTACGCTATGCCCCACTTCCCTTCCGGCGAGTAGTTGATGCTGCAGAACCGCCCGCTGCCCTCCGAGCCGTCCGCCACCTGGATGTTCCAAACGCCCTTCAGCCGCTCCGCCACCTTCAGTATGCGGTTCGTCTCGTCGTAGTACGCGATGCGAACCGTACCTTCCTCGTCCACCTTCAGGTTGCAGAACGCTCCCACGTCACCGAACGAATCGAGGTTCTGGTTCACCCACTTGTCCACCGAGTAGTACACCACGTGCAGGTCCTTGTCCGCCACGTCCTGGTAGCATATCCACGGCGAGCTCGTCGCGGGCGAGCGCTCCAGGTCCAGGTAGAACGGAACGTCGCCCTCGCCCGTCTTCACGTCTATGGCCTCGTACCACGAAAGCGGCAGGTAGTCCCAGCTCCACGTTATCACCGTGGGCGCGTCCACCGTTATGTCGAGGCTCGTCTGGGTGTACTCCGCCGTCTGGTCGCCCACTTTGAGCAGGTAGCCCTGGCAGGCGTGGTCGAACGAGAACGGCGTTATCTCCGCGTGGAAGCTCTCGCCCGGAGGCACCCAGTAGGTGCCGGGCGCGGGAGTCGCGACCCCGAACCCCGCCGGGTTCTCCACTATCACCTCGTAGCGGTACTCCCACAGCCACTCTATCGTGGAGGGCTCGGTCATGGTGATGGTGACCGAGCTCGTCGTGCCCTCCGCAGGCACCGCTCCCGTCCCGCGGAACCCGAGACAGAACACCCTCAGCCCGGCCCCCATCTCGGACGACGGCGGAACGGAGGCCGTCAGCGTCGAGCCCGCGGGAATCGGCGTCGAGCCCGCCGACGGAATGGCCCGCGGCATCCCTGCCGGGTTCACCACCTTCAGGTAGTACCGCCTCTCCCAGTTCCACGTCAGCGTGTTGTTGTACGGCGCGCCGCTGTTCGGATCGGTGTTCCGGATGACGAACGTTATGTTCACCTCCGGCCCCGTCTGCTTGAAGTAGGTCTGGCCCGTCTCGGGGTTCGTGTCGAAGAACCCCACCGAGCCCGTTCCCGTCCAGCCGGTGCAGATGTATATCTCGCCGGGGCTACCGAACACCGACCGCTCCACGAACGCGTTCACCACCGCCCCGCTGTAGTAGAAGCTCGTCCCCACCGCGGGCGTCGGGTTCCCGTAGTCGCTTCGCACCACCAACTGCGTGTTCACCTGCGAGATGGGAACCCAGTTCCACTGGATGGTCGTCGGCTGCGTCAGCGTGAACCCCACCCGCGTGGCCGAGCTGCTCTGTACGTCGCCCGTCCCGGTGAAGCCGGTGCAGAAGTAGTTGCTCACCGGCGACTGCACGCTCGCCGTTATCGGCGTCCCCTCCAGCAGCCAGTAGGCGCCCGCCGCAGGATCGGGATTGCCCAGGTCCCCTATGTTCACGATGGTGAGCAGGTAGTAAACGTTCCACTCCCAGTTGATGATGGAGTTCTCCGTTATCACGAACGTCGCCGTGTTTGTGGCGCCGGACTCGGGAACGCTCCCGCCGCCGCTCCAGCCCCTGCTCTCGTACCTAACCCCGTTCTGCTCTATGAACGCCGGAACCGTGCACGTCACCTCGTCCCCGGCCGTGTACACCGTGACGCCCGACGGCGTCGCCGTCCCGTAGTTGGTGTTCACCGCCAGAGACACCTTGTTCTGTCCCAGCGGCATCCACTTCCACATGAGCGTCGTCGGCTGATCGAGCACTATCGAGAAGAACGGGTTGATGTCGTTCGCCAGCGACCCCGTCCCCTCATACCCCGCGAGCTGGTAGCCCCCCGCGGGCGACGTGATGCTCCCGTTCACCACCGAGCCCGCCTCGAACCAGTTCTCGCCCGCAGGCGGCACCGGATTGCCCAGGCCCGTCGGGTTCTCCACCACGAGCCTGTACTCGGTCCGCCACAGCCAGGTCAGCGTGCTGTTCATGTTCAAGTCGAAGGTGACCTCGTTCGCGGTCCCCTCGCGCGGCACCGAGCCCGTGCCCGTCCATCCCTCGCAGATGTAGCGGACGCCCTCGCCGGTGTCCACCATGGCGTCCACCCTCGCGTTTATCGTGGTGCCCGACGGCAGGTTGTTCACCCCCGCCGCCGGAACGGGCGAACCGTGCGCCGATACCACGGTCAGCTTGTACGTGCCGCCCGCCACCGTCCAGTTCCAGCTCACCCGCGAGTCCTTGTCGATGGTGAACGAGAACTCGAACGTGTTGCCCGACGGAGCCGAGCCCGTCCCCGTGTAGCCCGTGCAGGTGTACGTCCTGCCGCCGTAGCTGAAGGTGTTGTCCGCCAGCGTGCAGGTCACCGTCGTCCCGATGGTGTATGCGTGTATGTCGAAAGGCGACGGGTTCCCGTAGGGCGTGGAGACGCCCAGTATCACCGTCGCGGGCTTGGCGATGGTGGAGGACACCAGCAGCTCCGAGCTCCCGCTGTTGTTGCCCGCGCACATCAGTATCCGGCCGTCGTCCAGAAGCACCGCGGGCGCGAACGTGTGCCCGTATATGCTCGTGTAGGTATTCCAGGAATTGGCGTTGGGAAGGTATATGTCCACCACCTTCGCGTTGCCCCAGCCGCCTATCTCGACGACGTTGTTCGTCGCCATGCGTATCTGCGTGCCGCCCCACCTCGACTGTATGTTCCCGGCCTGCGACCACGCCTCGCCGTTGAACCTCAGCGCGCGGCCGCCGGAGTTGGACGCGCCTATCACCACGTCCCCGTTGTCCAGCAGGCCGGAGACGTACTGGTAGCAAGAGTCGAAGCTGAAGGGCATCACCGAGGGCGGTGTCCAGGCCGCCGCCGTCGTCGTCGTGGGAGGCGTGAATATCTGATAGGTGTTGTTGGGCGAAGCGGCCGACTTGTTTCCGCCCGCCACCAGCACGCGCCCGTCCAGCATCCGCACCGCCGCGTGATCGTAGCGCGCCGACGCCAGCGGAACGGTGTTCTGCCACACGTCGGACGTAACGTCGTAAAGCTCGCAGCTCGCCAGCGGAGACCCGTTCGCGTAGCCCCCCACCGCCAGCACGTAGCCCGTGTACAGCATCGTCAGGGTGAACCGGCTCCGCGCCTGGCCCAGGTAGGCGGCAAGCGTCCACTTGTCCGTCAGCGGATCGTATATCTCGCAGCTCGAAAGCTCGTTCGCGCCGTTGTAGCCGCCCGCCACGAGCACCCGGCCGTCGGGAAGCGCTATCGCCGAGTGCAGCGTCCGCGCTATGTTCAGACTCGCCACCTGCGTGAAGGTGTTCTGCGCCGGATCGTACAGGAAACACGAGGAATAGATGGACGAAGGGTTCGTCGGGGCCGCTGCGCTCTCGCTGTCTCCGCCCACTATGAGCACTTTGCCCTTCTGCGGACCGGCGACTATCTTTGTGGCCGTGTGACGGTAGCGCGCTCCGTCCAACGCGTTCTCGCACGGGACGAAGGACGCCGTCTCCGCCCGGGCCGCCCCCTGCACGAGAACCGCCGCGGCCACGGCCAGAACGACCGGCAACACGTAAGCGGACAAGCGTTTGTACATCAGTTCACCTCCGCTGAGGCACTTGCGAGCTCGTCTACGCAAGGTCTTGAAAAATCATGTAGTTACGAAAGCACGACGGCCTTCCGCAACCACGATTATAAGTCTGACCGTAACTATGTCAAGCAAAAAAGGCCGCCTCCAACGCAGATAACAACGCGCTTCCAGACCTCCTGTCCCTTGACGCCCGGCGCCATCGCGGTAACATTGTCCCGGTCATATCCTTGTCGCTTTCCTCCCCCCTCCCGTTGCATTTCCGGAGGTGTCTTGAAACGGGTCTTCGTGGACGCGCTGGTGCTCAGGGAACCCTTCACGGGCGTGGCCAACGCCCTCGTCCGCACCGTCCAGGCGGTCGCCGACCTCGACGGCGCGAGAAGCTACCACGTCCTCGTCCCCCGCTCCCTCCGATCCCCCTTCCGTCCCGCGCCGAACCTCTCCGTCTCCCGATCCCTCCTCGTCGGCGGCGAAAGCCCCGGCTGGCGCGTCTTCTACGAACAGTTCGTCCTCCCCTTCTCCGTGGCCCGCTTCCGCGCCGACTACGCCCATTTCCCCGCCTACGTCGCCCCGCGCCTCCTATTCCTCCCCTTCGTCCTCACCGTCCACGACGTCATCCCCTTCACCCATCCCGCCTTCTGCAAGAAGTCCACCGTCCGCCACTTCAAGTTCGCCGTCCCCCGTTCCGTCGAGAAGGCCGTCCGCGTCATCGTCCCCTCCGAGTTCGTCCGCTCGGCGCTCCTCGAGGTCTTCCCCTCCTGCCCCCCCGAGAAGGTGAAGGTGGCCCCCCTCGCCCCGGCCCATCCGCCCTCCCGCCTCTCCGCCTCCAAGGCCCGCGCCCTGCTCAGGGAACGCTACGGCGTTGACTTCCCCTTCTTCCTCTTCGTGGGCAACATCGAGCCCAAGAAGAACCTCCTCACCCTCCTCAAGGCGTTCTTCGCCGCGAGAATGAGAAGCGGCTTCCCCCACAAGCTCCTCATCGTGGGCTCGGAGGGCTGGCTCGCCGAGCCCTTCCGCCGCACCCTCCTCACCCACGACATGGAGGAAATGGTGGAGACGCCCGGCTACCTTCCGGCCGAGGACCTCCCCGCCTTCTACCGCGCCGCCACCGCCTTCTGTTTCCCCTCGCTCGTGGAGGGCTTCGGCCTGCCCGTGCTGGAGGCCATGCAGGAAGGCGCGCCATGCCTGCTTTCCGACATCCCCGTCTTCCGGGAGATAGCGGGCCGCGACGCCGTCTTCCTCCCGCCCGTGGACCTCGCGGCCTGGCGCGAGGCCATCGAGAGGGCGGCCGCCGGGGAGTTCGATTCCGCCCCCCTCCGCGACGCCCGGAAAGCACGGGCCGCGCGCTTCACCTGGGAGCGGACCGCCCGCATCGTCATGGAGGCCTATTCCGAACTGGAGGGCGAGATATATGGCGGCTGAGCGGCCCATAGCCCTCTTCTTCGACGCCTTCCCCGCCCCCTCCGAGCGGTTCCTGCACCGCGAGGCCGCTCTCCTTGCCGGACACATGCCCCTCGTGGTCGCCGCGCTGCGAAAGGTGCGCTCCGAGCTGCTGCCCTTTCCCGTGAAGGGCGTGTGGGGCGACGAGTGCTCCGTGCCCGACTTCTTCCGCTCCCTGCTGTCCGGCGGCTGGTGGGCCCGCTCCGCCTCCCTCCTGTTCCGCCGCGGCCCGCGGGCCTCCGCCTTCCTGCTCCGCCGCCCCCGCGCCTTCGGAAAGTTCGCCTCGCGCCTCGCGGGCGTGCGCGGCGTCCACTCCATGCACGCGGGCTGGTGCGGCCTCGCCGCCTGGCACGTCGCCCGCACCCTCGGCGTCCCCTTCACCTTCTCCTGCCACGCCCGCGACGTCTTCGTCCAGACCTCCCTGCTGGGATTCCTGCTCGGGGAGGCTCGGGCCGCCCTGGTCTGCAACGAGGCCGCCCTCGAACACGCCCGCGCCCGCCTCGGCCCCCTCGCGGACAAGCTGACCCTCATCCGCCACCCGGCGCCCCCGCTCGGCCCGCTTCCGCCCGATCCGGGGGGCGCGCGCCTGCTCGCGGTGGGCCGCCCCGTCCCGAAGAAGGACTACCCGGCACTGTTCGACGCCTTCCGCCGCGTGAGGGAGGGCAGGCCGGACGCCTCGCTTCTCGTGCTCGGAGCCGCGGAGGGCGAGCTTCCCCCCCTGCCGCCGGGCGCTTCCGCCGCGGGCGTGGTCCCCTTCCGGCGGCTGCGGGACGAGATGCGCTCCGCCTCCCTCCTCCTCTATTCCTCCCGCGTCGCCCCCGACGG
>QNBY01000043.1 GCA_003644275.1 Planctomycetota bacterium | reverse complement strand
TTCCTATCGGGATCCAGTCTCCGTCCTCCACCCGGTACTGGAACTCGACGGCGGAGGGCTCGCCGCCCACCGAGTTCAACACCACGGTGAGGGTTATCTCGCCGACGTTGTTGCCGAGGTAGTTGATGCCGTTGATGCCGATTACGTTGGCGGCCCATGCCGCGGAAGAGAAGGAGAGGACCGCGAAAAAGGCCAAAACCGCGTGAATGAGGTTCCTCGACGAACGCATATACTCCCCCTTGGGATGTCGTCTGCACGTCCAACTCTCGCCCGCCGGGACGGGCGCCTTCGACAAAGTGTGTTTCCGGAGGCGCTTTCGTTGCCCCGCAAAGGGGGGTGGAAAGGCCTCCTTTTCCTCCCTCCGTCAGGGAAGGAGGAGGGTTCTGAGCATCGAACCGAGGGCGGGCGAGCGGAGCACACCCGCGACCTCGGGAGAACAGGCGTAGTAGAGCGCCACCAGAGCGGCTCCCTGGGAGCTGGCGCGGACGAAGCGGTCGCGCGCGGCGGTGAGGGCGAGCACGGCGTCGGCGGAATAGGAGCCGAAGGCGGCGGTCGCGATGAAACACCCGCCGCCTCCGCCACCGCCTCCGCCCGTCTCCGTTCCGGTGCTGGGCTCGGTGGGAGCTTCGGAGGCCGGATAGTGGTTCACGATGCCGCCGGAAAAATGGCCGTCGGTGACGTCCATGTAGAGGAGGTCGCCCTTGCTCCAGTAGGTCACCGCGGGGCGGCCTTGGTCGTCGAGCGTGAGGGCGGTGCGGTCGGTGACTTCGGCGCCGGAGGTGAGGCGGGTTATCTCCCAGGTGATGCCGGTGAAGCGGGCGTAGAAGAGGTCGGCGTAGTTGTGGTAGGAGATATGGAGGTCGCCCGCCGGGTCGATCGCCATGGATGCGTCGAAGCCGGTGACGCCCACGGTGTCGAGCTCGGTTATCTCCCAGCCGGCGTCGCGCCTGACGGCGAAGGCAAGACCCTGGTCGTTGGTCTGGACGGTGTTCTTCTGGAATGCTATATAGGGCCTGCCGCCGGAGTCGAGCGCTATGGAGGGGTTGATTCCCACGTCGCCGTCGGTCGCGGCGCGCTCGAACGTCCAGCCGCCCGCGTCCTTGAGGAGGGCGGCGTATTTGAGGTCGCCGTTGGTGGAGTCGTAGTAGGCGATGTGGGGTTCGCCCCAGAGCTGGGAGACGGCGATGGAGCAGTACATGCCGACGTTGCCGTCGCCGTCCACCTTCTCGACGGCCCAGATTTCGGCCTTGCCCGCCGCGGCGGCGCCGCCGGAACGCGCGTAGTAGAGGCTGGAGTCATCGAGGTTGTAGTAGGCGACGTGGAGCGTACCGAAGCGGTCGAGCGCGAGGGAGTTGAAGCGCCCCGCGCCGGGGGTGGGATCCACCGTGAGCGTCCGCCAGAGGTTGCTGTCGAGGAAGGCGTACTTGAGCTGGCGTGAGACGGTGTCGTAGTACACCACGTGGGGGACGTCGTCCTTGTCCACGACGAGGGAGACGCAGGTCTCGCCGGAGCCGATGCGGTCTATGGTCTGGGCGTACCACATGCCGCTGAAGTAGTAGGCGGACTCGAGGGTTCCGGTGGCGGGATTGTGGAAGACGATGACGGGCGAGCCGTCGGCGTGCTTGCGGGCCAGGGCCACCACCTTGCCGTGGACGGCGGAGGCGACCGTCTCGGGAGCGGCCCATTCGAAACTGGGCGTCTCGACGGGGAGGTCGTAATGGAAGGTGGCGCTGGAGGGCTCGGTTATCACGAAGGAGAACCACGGGAGGTCGGAAGAGGGGAGGGAGCCGGTTCCGTCGTAGCCGGTGCACCGGATGCCGTTCACGTCGAAGGGCGCGTAACCCTCCACGAGGTCGCCGATGAAGTACCAGTTGCGGCCGACGGGCGGGACGGTGTCGGTGAGACCCTGGGGCACCGCGATGTCGAAGGCCACCTGAGCCACCCAGTAGACTTCCTCCACGATGGGCGAGTTGACGGCGACGGTGACGGAGGAAGGCGTGTCGGGACGGGCGGGGTAAGTCACCGAGCCGTCGCCCGTGCCGCGCCAGCCGGGAACGTAGCGGTGTCCCTCGTCGGCGGGGGGCGGGAAGGCGTCTATGTCGAGGGTTGCGCCTTCGGGGTACCAGCCGTCGTAGTTGCCGCCGAGGGTTCCCTGGTCGGCGATCACGGTGACGTAGAACTCCACGTTCCATATCGCCGTGAAGGAGGAGACGCCGGTGATGACGAAGTTGTCGTTTATGTTGCCGGAGGGGGAGTCCGGCAGGCCGGTGCCGACCCAGCCGGCCCAGGAATAACGGGTGGTGGGCGTGTTCAGGGGCGGGATGGCCGCCAGGCCGAGGGTGGCGCCGTCGTCCACCCAGAGTTCTCCGGAAGGCGTGGTGGAGCCGTGGTTCGCTCCCACCGTGACCTTGTACTGCTTGTACCACTGCCACTCCACGAGGGTGGGGGCGACGATGCGGAACTCGCCTGTGGAGAGGCCGATGCCGTCGAAGATGGAGCCTTCGCCGTGCCAGCCCCTGCACTCGTAGCGGATGTCGTCCGTTTCGTTGTAGAACTGGCCGCAGCTTATGCTGACCACCGAATCCTCGTCGTACCAGCCGGGCTCGGCGCCGGAGGTCTTGCCGAAGCGGGAGATGACGGTGAGGTAATACTGGGCGAGCCAGCGCCATTCGAGGGTGGAGACCATGTTTATGGTGGCGGTTCCGCTGTTGCCCTCACCGTCGCTTATCGAGCCCGTGCCGCGCCAGCCGAGACAGGTGTAGGCCGCGCCCGTGCCGAGGTTGACGAAGGGATCGACGGAGAAGGATATCCTCGCGCCGCCGCTGTACCAGCTCTCGCCCTCCGGCGGGGTGGGATTGCCGACGTGCGGCGGATTGGTCACCGTGAGCCTGTACTGGTACTCCCACTTGAAGGTGAGGGTGCTGGGCTCGTTGATGGTGAAGGTGACGCTCTGGCCGAAGCCGGAGGAGGGCGCGCTTCCGGTGCCCTCGTAGCCGTAGTTGTACCAGCGGATGCCGTCGGTGCCGGTGGGGACGGTGGGGAGGGAGTTCGTCACCGTAACGGAAGCGCCTGCGGCCCACCAGGTGGTGCCGGAAGGGGATATGTTTCCGAGGTTGTTGTCGGAGGACACGACGAGTATGTATTCCTCCCGCCACTGCCAGGTGAGGGTGGAGGTTCGGTATATCTTGAAGGTGACGGAGTTGCCGGTGCCGGTGTCGGGGACCGAGCCGGTGCCGGTCCAGCCGGTGCAGACGTAGCGGTGGTCCGCCGCGGCGGAGGCGTAAACGACGGACTCGACGGAGGCGCTCACCGTATCTCCCACGAAGTAATCGGTGGTGCCGGAGGGGGAGGGGTTGCCGTGAGCGGACACGACGGTGAGCGGGCGGCCGGGGGCTTCCACCACCACGTCGTCCAGGAAGGCGTCGGGGCCCCAGCCGCTGCGGAAGTAGAAGCGCAGGACGATGGAGGTGCCCGTCACGTTGAGCGTGTGGCTCTGCTGTTTCCACTGGGAAGAAGAAGTGGGGGGGGAGCTGTAGCCGATGTTGGCGCTGTGGAAGGCGGAGCCGGTGAGGTCGAGGAGGGTGGTGAAGGTGCTTCCGCCGTCCTGGGACCAGGAGACGGTGAGCCTGTCGCCCGAGTACCACGACATGTACTGGTGCGCCCACTTGTACTTCAATGTGTAGATGCCGGGAACGGTGGAGACGGTGCGGGTCATCGTGGCGTTGGTGCCGTAGTAGTAGGACCAGTTCCTGGCGCGCACCATGCCGCCGAACGCGGCGTTCGAAGTCGTGGTGAGGTAACTCGTGTTGCCGGTTACGGTCCAGTTGGCGAGGCCGCTCGAGAAGTCGTCCTTGAGCATTTGTTTGGTGTAGGTCTCGCCGTCGGATACGGTGGTGAAGTAGAAGGCGGCGGAGGGGTGTTCGTTTCCGTTCTCGACGCCCACCACGCGCCAGTAGATGGTCTTCAATCCGGGGAGGCCGCTGACGGTTCGGGAGGTGGCGCCTGCGGAGACGGTGTAGTCGAAGAGGATGTCGGTGAAGGAGCTGTCTAAGGCGATCTGGAGCTTGTAGGAATCCACCGGATCGCTCGGCGCCTGCCAGGAGAAGACGAGGTTGTCGGGCGTGAGGTTGGTGGAGGCGTTCGCCGGCTGGGTGGGCGTGGGAGTGTAGGCCGCAAGGGCGGTTCCCGCCCACGAGCACACGGCGAGAAACAGCAGAATCATCGACAGCTTGCGAAGCATATCGTCCTCCTCGAGGAGTTCGGAACGGTAACACTTGATTTTATTGTTCGAGCGGGCCAGCGTCAAGCATTTTTTGGCCTTTCGCCTACATTATGTAGGGCGGAAGGGGGGCACCGTTGCACAAAAAGGGGGAGCCGAGGCTCCCCCCTCGAAAGCGCCTGCGGGAAAGAGGGTCAGCGGACGGCGAGCCGCCCGACGACCGCCCTGACGACGGCGGCGACGGCGGGGCGCTCGGTCTCCCTCCGGGCGATGGCCGGCGAGACGGCGTAATAGAGGCCGACGAGCGTTCCACCGGTGAGGCTCGCGGAGAGGGCGGCGTCGCGGAAGGAGCAGAGGTCGGCGACGGCGGCGGCGCTCATGGAGCCGAAAGCGGCGGTGGCCACGAAGCAGCCTCCGCCCCCGCCGCCCGCGGTCTCATCGGCGGCGTTCTTGTCGGCGGTCTCGGTGTAGCGGTTGACGAGTTCGCCGTCGTAGTGGTCGCCCTCGACGTCCACGTAGTAGAGCGCGCCGGCGTTCCAGTAGGCGAGGCCGGGCTTGCCCGCGGGGGTGAGGGAGATGGCGGTGCCGTAGGCCGCCTCGCCCTCGTCCACCTCGGTTATTATCCAGCTCTCGCCGTTGTAGCGGGCGTAGAAGAGGGAGCCGAAGTCGTTGTAAACGATGTGGGGCCAGCCGTGGGCGTCCACGGCGAGGGCGGCGTCGAAGCCGGTGATGCCCTCGTCGTCGAGGGTGTACACCTGCCAGCCGTCGGCGAGTTCACGGGCGAACATGAGGCCCTGGCGGTTGACGGTGACGGTGTTCTGCTGGAAGGTTATCATCGCCTTGCCGGCCGGGTCCAGACCGAGGGAGGTGTTTATTCCGTAGTCGCCGTCGTCGGGGGTGACGCGCTCGATGGTCCAGACCGTGTCGTTCTTGAAGCGGGAGGCGATCTTGACGCAGCCGTTGGTGGAGTCGTAGTACGCGATGCGGGGCTCGCCCCAGTTGGGGGTGAGGGCGAGGGAGCAGTAGAGGCCGACGTTGCCTTCCTCGTCCACCGTGGTGACGCCCCAGTTTATCCCTTCCTCCGGCTTGAGGAGGAGCATCGCGGCGAAGCGGAGGTCGCCGGTTCCGGCGACGTAGTAGGCGATGACGGGGAACTCCCCGTTCAGAAAGGCGATGCTGCACCAGCGGCCCGCGCCGGGGGCGTCGTCCACCTCGGTGATCACCCAGCCGTCGTCGTCCCTGAAGGCGCACTTGAAGATGTCGTCGTCCCCGTCCATGTAGGCGACGAAGGGTATGCCTTCGGAGTTCAGGCCGAGGGCTATGCCGGGGGTTTCGGGACCCACGTGGTCTATCGTCTCGGTGCGCCACTCCCCGTCCTCCGCGTAGGCCGCCTCGACGGTGCCAGTGACGGGGTTGTGGAACACGATGAAGGGCGAGCCGTCGGGCCTGCGGACGAGCTTCACCGCCTTGCCCTTCACGGCCGAGGTGACCGCGCGGGGGGCCGTCCACTCGTCGCCGGGGACCACCTCGGGAATGGCCCAATGGAAGGTAATGGAGGAGGGCTCGGTGATGATGAAGGAGTACCAGGGCTTGGAGGAGGAATCGAGCGAGCCCGTGCCCGTGTAGCCGGTGCAGACGTAGAGGCCGGTGAAGAAGTCTATGCCGCCCTCCACCCGCTCGCCGGAGAAGTACCAGTAGTCGCCCGCGGGCGGATCGGGATGGCCGAAGCCCTGGGGATCGGCTATTCGGAAGCGGAACTGCTCCACCCAGGTGACTTGTTCGGTGAGCGCTTCGAAGACGTGGAGGGTGACGGTGTCGGGGGTGTCGGGGGCGGCTTCGAGCGTTACGCTGCCGTTGCCGGTTCCGTCCCAGCCGGGGACGTAGCGGATGCCGTCGGGCGCCTCGGGCGGGACGGCGGTGATGGAGACCTCGCTGAACTCCGCGTACCAGCCGCTGTAATCGGCGGCGAGGGAGCCGTTGGCGGCCGTTACCTCGACGTAGAACTCCGCGAACCAGTGGGCGGTTATGGTGCAGGGCTCGGTGATGGTGAAGGTCTCGGTGGTGGCGCCCATGGGGTTCGCTCCCGCGGGGCCGCCGGTCCAGCCGGTCCAGGCGAAGCGCTTGGCGGCGCCGGTCTCGGGGGGTTCGGCGGTGGCCGTGACGGTGCCGTCCTGGACCACCCACGCCTCGGGCGGGTCCACGTTGCCGTAGTTGGCGTCGAACACCACGCGGTTCTCGCGCACCCAGGTCCACTCCACGCGGGTGGGGGCGGTCATGGTGAAGGCGCCGGTGGAGGTGCCGCTGCCGTCGCCTATCGAGCCGCTTCCGGTCCAGCCGACGGCCTGGTAGCGGACGTTCTCGGACTCGACGTAAGGGGTGTCCACGCCGAGGGATACCTCGGTCCCCTCCACGTACCAGCCGGGGGAATCGCCCGTGACCTGGCCGTGTTCGGAGACGATGGTGAGGAAGTACTGCTTCGTCCACTGCCACGTGAGGGTGGAAGGCTGCGTGATGGTCACGGTGCCGGAGTTGACGTCGGAATCCTCGACGGAGCCGGTGCCCTTCCAGCCCCTGTTGACGTAGGAGACGCCGAGGCCTGTGTCGTAGAAGGCGTCGGCCGTGACGTCCTGCGTTCCGCCCTCGTCGAACCAGTACTCACCGACCGGCGGGGAGATGTTGCCAATGTCCGCGCCGGGGGGATTGATGATGGTGAGGCGGTACTGTATCCTCCACTTCCACCTGAGGGTGGAGGGCTGGGTGACGGTGGTGGTGGAGGTGTTGGTGAAGCCGGTGGGCGGGAAGTCGCCGGTGCCCTCGAAGCCGTCACAGACCCAGCGGGTGCCGTCCACCACGCCGGGGGCGGGGTCCTCGGTGACCCCGAAGGTGTGCTCGGTGCCTTCCTCGTACCAGTGAACGCCGAGCGGATCGGGCGAGCCCAGGTCGTTGGGAGAGGAAATTTCGTAACGGTACTCGTGCCTCCACAGCCAGGTGACGGTGGAAGTGCGGTATATCCTGAACGAGACCGTGGACGCGGTGCCCGAGGCGGGAACCGAACCGGTCCCGATGAAGCCGGCGTACACGTATCTCTCGGTGGTCGAGCCTGCGGGATAGACGTACTGTTCGGGGATGGAGGCGTTCGCCTGGTCGCCGTAGGTGTAGGTGACCGTGCCGGAGGGAATTGGGTTGCCCCAGGCGGAGTTGATCGTGAAATCGCGGTCGGCCCCCGCGTAGGACTGCTTGGCGGTGATGACGATGTTGTCGAGGAAGATGGAGTAGCGGGCGTTGGAGCCGGTGTCCACGTGGAAGCGGATGTAAACGCTCTGGCCGACGTAGTCGGCGAGGCTGACGGTCTTGGTCTTGAAGCTGGAGGGATAGTAGTAGGAAGAGCCGCCGGTCCAGTAGTTGATGTCGTTGTTGGCCGCGTGGTCGTAGAGGACGGTCCAGGTGCTGCCGTCGGTGGACACCTCCACCTTGAGGTTCTCGGTGTAGGAGGAGCGCTTGTAGTGGGCCCAGTCGTATGAGAGGGCGCACTCGGGCTTGTCGAGCGTCACGGAGGAGGTCATGTAGTAGTAGAAGTGCTGGTTGGAGTAGCCGTTGACGTAACAGAGCAGGTGGATGTTGGAGTTGTAGGAATAGGTGCGCCAGTTGTTGCCCATGTCGCTGTGGGACCATCCCGTCTGGTCCACCTGCTTGTTGGAGAAGGTGAGCTTGTCGATGACTTC
>QNBY01000042.1 GCA_003644275.1 Planctomycetota bacterium | reverse complement strand
GCCCCGAACGCCTTCGCCAGGGACTTCGCGCCCTCCACGAAGAGCTCCCCCCCGAAGTACAGCCCCGCCACGCCTCCCGCTATCAGCGCCCAGTCCATCCACTTCGCGGGCAGCACCCCGACGGGTTCGTCCACGTAGCTCTTGCGGCGGGCGAAGCAGTAGCCGAGGAAGCCCATGAAGAGCGCCAGGTAGACCGCCCCGTCGAGCCGTCCAACCTTGCCGTCGGCCACGGTGAGCCACAGCACCCCCGACGCCGCGAGCACGATGGGTATTTCCGCGGCGAGCGTGGACTTCCTGAGCCGCAGCGGCCTTATGAGCGCCGCGGCCCCCAGCACGAGCCCCACGTTCGCTATGTTCGAGCCCACCACGTTGCCTATGGAGATGGCCCCGCTCCCCTTGAGCTGGGCGAAGAGGGAGACGAACAGCTCCGGCGCCGAGGTGCCCATGGAGACGATGGTGAGGCCCACCACCAGCAGGGACACTCCCTTGCGAAGCGCGAAGGACGACGAGCCCCGCACCAGGAAGTCCCCGCCGAAGTAGAGCAGAAGCCCTCCCCCGGCCAGCTCCGCTATCATTTCCAGCATAGGGCCTCCGCCCGCCGCCCGCGGCGGTTCAGCCTTTTCCTTCCTCGGGGGCGGTTATGCGCGTGGCCAGCCTGAGGGTCATCGCGGTGGAAGAGGTCTTCTTGGTGAAGATGAGGAACCCGCGCTCGCTCACCGTCACGGAGTCGAGCTTCAGCTCCACGTCCACCGGCGGGTTGCCCGGGGACATGCACCCGCGTATCTGGCGCACCACGTCGGAGAATATCTCCCCCACGGTGTTCGCGGGCCTGGTGAGCGGCCTGGGGCCGCCGGGATGGGTGTCGAGCTCAGGCCTCCGGTGATCTCTCCTCATAGCGCACATCGGGTTCCACCTCTCCTTCAAGGGTTATCTCGACCGGGCCGTCCGGGGCCGCCCTGAAATGGTCCGAGTCGGGTGCCAGCCTCAGTTTCATACTGAATCGGACGGGCCCCGTTATCACCGCCGCGGGCATCGAGGACCGCACCTCCGCAGTGCGCGAGGAAAGCCTCGAAAACGTCTTCTGGAGCGCTTCCAGAAGGTCCTCCAGGTAGGGAGCGTCAGCTTCGCTTCGAGAGGATTTCGATGGCGTCATCTATCGTCTCCGGTCCTTGCCCCGCCATGGCGAGGTATTCCTCCAGCTTCACCCGGCGGTACTCTATGTCGAACACCGTCCGGGCGGTGAGCGTCGTCTCGGCCGCGTGCTCGCTCGAGAACCCGTAGCGGCCCGACGTCTCGAACACCGACAGCTTCAGCCCGGCGGAGACGTCTCCCTCGTGTTTCACTATGTCCGTCACTTTGCAGGTTATGGAGAGCTCCACCCTGCCTCCCACCGTGAAGACGGGGGCGGCGGCGAGTATCTCCTCCAGGGAGCGGTTGGGCTGGAGTTCCCGCACGTCCCTCAGCCATTCCAGCCACACCTCCCTCGCCTTCCTCTCGCTGCGGACCACCGCCGCGAGGGGAGCGTCGTACAGCGCCGTCATTATGTCCCTTATGTCCGCTTTCATCCTTCCTCCTTCACACTCTGAACCCCGCCGCGGCGAACAGACAGGCGGCGAGGAACCCCGCGGCGAAAATCAGCCCCTCGCCCCGTTTCATCCTTGCGTCCAGCGAGACCACCCCTTCCTCGTCCAGTCCGAGACGGGCGGCGACGAAGGCGGCGAGCCACACCCCGAGCGGCCACAGGGCCGCGTCCCAGCTCACCGGCCGCCCGCCCCACGGGCCGGGAAGCCTCGTCCAGGAAGAGAGGCCGAGCGTGAAACCGGTCGCACACGCCGCCAGGCGTTCGATGGCGAGCGCTGCGCGCGCGGCCGTCCCCATGCCCGGCCCCGTCCTTCTCTATCCCTTCCGGTAGCGGAACACCGGCCTGCGGGAGGCGCGCACCTCGTCGAGCTTCCTCACCGGCGTGTTCACCGGCGCTTCCTGCAGCAGCTCCGGTGAGTTCTCTATCTCGTCCGCTATCCGGAACATTACCTCCACGAAACGGTCCAGCGTCTCCTTCGTCTCCGTCTCGGTGGGCTCTATCATGAGGGCTTCCTTCACGATGAGCGGGAAGTACACCGTCGGAGGATGTATGCCGTAGTCGAGCAGGCGCTTCGCTATGGCGAGCGTCGGCGCCCCCTTCTCCGCCTTGTCGGTGTTGGAGACGACGAACTCGTGCATGCACACGCGGTCGTAGGCCACCCGGTAGCGTTCCTTCAGCCGGGCCATGAGGTAGTTGGCGTTGAGCACCGCGTCCTCGCTCACGCGCTTGAGCCCCTCGCCGCCCAGCATGAAGATGTAGACGAACGCCTTCAGCATGACGCCGAAGTTGCCGTGGAAGGGCATGATGCGGCCGATGCTCTGCGGCCGGTCGTAGTCCAGCCGGTAGCGCCCGCCGTCTTCCTCCACCACCGGGACCGGCAGGAAGGGCTCCAGCTTCTCGTTCACCGCCACCGGCCCCGATCCGGGACCGCCGCCGCCGTGGGGCGTGGAGAACGTCTTGTGCAGGTTGAAGTGCATCACGTCGAACCCCATGTCGCCCGGTCGGCAGTAGCCCATCACCGCGTTCAGGTTGGCCCCGTCGTAGTACAGCAGGGCGTCGACCTCGTGGAGCCTCTCCGCTATCTCGAGGATGTTCTCCTCGAACAGGCCGAGCGTGCTCGGGTTCGTGAGCATTATCCCCGCCACGTCCTCGCCGAGCGCCTCGCGGAACCTGGCCATGTCCACGTTGCCGCGCTCGTCGCTCGGAAGCTCCACCACCTCGAAGCCGCACAGCGCCGCGCTCGCGGGGTTCGTCCCGTGCGCGGAGTCCGGTATCAGCATCTTCTTCTTGTGCAGGTTGCCCTTCGCGCGGTGGTACGCCTTGATGAGCATGTTGCCGGTGAGCTCGCCGTGAGCCCCGGCCGCGGGCTGGAGCGTGGCCCTCTTCATGCCCGCTATCTCGCAGAGCCATTTCTCCAGCTTGTGGATGACCTCCAGGCAGCCCTGCGCCAGCTCGTCGTCGAGAAGGGGATGCAGCCCCGCGAAGCCGTACTGCGATACCGCCTCCTCGTTTATCTTCGGGTTGTACTTCATGGTGCACGAGCCCAGCGGGTAGAACCCGTTGTCAACGCCGTAGTTGCGGCGCGACAGCTCGGTGAAGTGGCGCACCGTCTCCACCTCGCTCAGCTCGGGCAGATCGGGGGGCTCGGAGCGGACGAGTTCCGCCCCCCACGCCTCGTTCGGCTCCACGCGGGGCACGTCCAGGTCCGGCAGCTTCACGCCGCGCCTGCCGGGTACGCTCTTCTCGAACAGCAGCTTCATAGCACCCTCCCCAGCGCTTCGGCGTAGGCGTCTATCTGGGCGGCGGTGTTCGTCTCGGTGACGCACACGAGCAGGTCGCGCTCCATGCCGTCGTAGTAACCGCCGAGGGGAAGACCGGCGACGATGCCGTGCTCCCTCACGAGCTCCTTCGCAACCCGCCCCGCGTCGGACGGGAGCTCGAGCACGAACTCGTTGAAGGTGGGCGCGTCCCACTTCACCCTCACTCCCTCCACCGCCGAGAGCCGCTTCTTGGCGTACTCGGCCTTGGAGAGATTCTGAACCGCCACCTCTCTGAGACCTTCCTTGCCCACGAGCGCGAGATAGACGCAGGCCGTCAGGGCGACGAGCCCCTGGTTGGTGCAGATGTTGGAGGTGGCCTTCGCGCGCCTTATGTGCTGCTCGCGGGTCTGGAGCGTCATCACGAAGCCGCGCTTGCCCTCCCGGTCCACCGTCTCGGAGATTATCCGTCCGGGCATCTGCCGCACGAGCTTCTGGCGGGCGGTGAGGAACCCCACGTAGGGACCGCCGAAGAACAGAGGGCTGCCCAGCGGCTGGCCCTCTCCCACCGCTATGTCGGCCCCTTGCTCGCCCGCGCTCTTGAGCACCGCCGCCGCGACGGGGTTCACCGCCATGACCATGAGGCCCTTCAGCTCGTGTATCGCCTCCGCCAGGGCGCTGAAGTCCTGCACAACCCCGAAGAAGTTGGGATTCTGCACCACCACCGCCGCGGTGTCGGAGTCCATCAGGCGGCGGAACGCCTCGAAGTCCGTCCGGCCCTCCCGGTGGGGCACCTCCACGAACTCGAGCTCCAGGTTGCCGGAGTACGTCCTCAGCACCGAGCGGTAGAGGGGATTGACTCCCTCGTCCACCAGCACCCTGTTGCGGAGCTTCGTGGCGCGCATGGCCATTATCGCCGCCTCGTACACCGCCGTGCCCCCGTCGTACAGCGAGGCGTTGGACACGTCCAGCCCGGTGAGCTCGCACATCATCGTCTGGTACTCGAAAATGGCCTGTAGCATGCCCTGGCTCGTCTCGGGCTGGTAGGGGGTGTAGGCGGTGTAGAACTCGCTTCGCATCACGAGGTGGCTCACCGCCGCGGGCACGTAGTGGTTGTAGGCCCCGGCGCCCAGGAAGAGGGGCAGTCCCTCCCCCTCGTTCGCGGCCTGCAGGCGCTTCAGTTCTTCCCGGACCTCGAGCTCGGAACGCGGGCCGGGAATGTCTATCCGCGGCGCTTCGATTTCCGCGGGTATGTCCTTGAACAGCTCCGAGACGCTGGAGACGCCGAGGACCTCCAGCATCTCCCGCCGTTCCTCGTCGGTATGCGGGTTGTAGAGCATCGGCTTCCCCGTTATTCGCCTATGTGTTTCGCGTAAGCGTCGGCGTCGAGCAGGGCGTCCAGCTCGGATGGGTCGGAAATCTCGATCTTGAATATCCACCCGTCCCCGTAGGGGCTCTTGTTCACCAGTTCGGGCGAGTCCTCCAGCGCCTCGTTGACCTCCACCACGCGCCCGGAGAGGGGCGAGTAGATGTCGCTGGCGGCCTTGACGGACTCCACGGTGGCCGCGGCCTCGCCTGCGCCGTACTCGGCGTCGGTCTCGGGAAGCTCCACGAAGACGATGTCCCCGAGCTCGTGCTGGGCGTGGTCGGTGATTCCCACCACCGCGATGCCGTCCTCCACTCGGACCCACTCGTGAGATTCGGTGTATTTCAGCTCCTTTGGTATCATCTGTCCTCCAGTGGTTTCGTTTCTGCCGATTGTATTTCCCCGCCTCTCCCTTGCAACCAAAAAGCCTCGCTTGCCCGCCGGCGTGAGGGTGTTATATTAGCGTAAAACCGCATTTCCTCCGTCTCAAGGATGGAACGATTGCCCGAACCGGACGACAGAACCCTCATCAAGCGCTTCCTGGCCGGCGACCGCGACGCTCTCGACGAGCTTCTCCGCCGCTACAGGGGCGAGGCGGTTCGGATAGCCCTCTCGGTGCTCCACAACGAGGACGACGCCTTCGACGCCGCGCAGGAGGCGTTCATAAAGGTCTTCAGGAACATTCACAAGTTCGGCGGGCGCTCCAGGTTCTCCACCTGGCTCTACAGGATCGTTTACAACGCCGCCTTGGACGTGGCGAGGAAGAAGAGACGGTATGTCAACCGGACCGAGGGAAAAGGCGAGGACCAAAGGGCGGGCAACCCCGCGGACCGAGGGGAGTACGCCCCGCCGGACGACCGCCTCGCCCGCTCGGAGAAAGAGGAACTCGTGAGGCGCTGCCTCGACGAGCTCCCCTTCAAGTACCGCGTGGTGATAACCCTCAAGGACATTGAGGGCCTCAGCTACGACGAGATAGCGGAGATGCTTTCGACTTCCCGCGGAAACGTGATGAGCAGGCTCTACTACGGCAGGTCGCGCCTCCGCAAGATGATAGAGGCGAGGATGAAACGATGAGCGAGAGGAAACCGGACTCCGCGAGGATTCGAAAACTGCTCGACGCCTACGCGGACGGCGAGCTCTCTCCGGCCGCGGAGCTGGAGGTGGAGCGGGCGCTCGTGGCCCATCCCGAGCTCTCCGCCGAGCTCGAGCGGATACGCGAGCTCAAGGCCCTCCTCGCTTCCGCCGCTCCCGAACCCTCCGCCGAGAAACTGGAGAAACTCTCCGCCTCCGTCGCCGCCGCCCTCGAATCCCCCCCCGCGGCCTCGCGCCGCTCCGGCCGCGTGCCCGGCGACACCCCCGCCTTCAGGAAGGCCTTTCTCGCCATCGCCGCCGTCCTCCTCCTTCTCCTCCTGCCGCTCGGCTACTACTCCCGCCACCGCAAGGACGCCCCTTCCGCCAAGGTGGAGGAAGTGGAGGTGGGCGAGGGTTCGGGTGTGAAGGTCATATCCCCCGAAGGCGCTTCTTACAGCGTAATCCGCATCACCACCCACGAGCGCGACGCCGTGTCGGTTCGCGAGATCGAGACCGCGGAGGGCTATTCCTGCGAAGTGGTGGAAGACCCGGATTCGGGCGACGCGGTCATAAGGCTGATCCCACCCGCCGAGGAAGACGACCGGAAGGAGTAGATCGTGCGAACGTCATTCGTCCTTTTCCTGCTGTGCGCCCTGCTCTTCTCGTCCCTCCCCTCCGCTTCGCCGGACGAGAAGAAATCCGCAAACTTCGACATCAGGCTCGTGAAGGCTTACAGGGCGGACAAGGACGCCATGCCCGACGAGCTGGAGGACATATCCAAGGCCCTCAAGAACGCCACGACCTACAACGCCTTCAAGCTCGTCAAGAGCTTCTCGCTCTCCGTGAAGACCGGCAAGAAAGGCACGCTTCCCCTCGAGGTGGAGAACCTCAAGCTCGAACTCTCCATATCCAAATACGATTCCAAGTCGAAGGTTATAAAGGGGACGCTCAGCGTCATAAAGATGAGGACGAAGAAGGTGTCCGTGCTCTGCCGCGCGAAGATAGACATGAAGAAGGGCGGCGTGCTCTGCATAGTGACCGGCGCCTACGAGGGCGGCGAGCTCATAGTGGCCGTCAAGCTCGATTCCGTGGAGTGAGCCTCACGCGGTCTTCAATATCGGAAAGAGCTGCACCAGCCCGTCCGCTATGAACTGTACGGACACCGCCGCGAGTATTAGCCCCATAAGGCGCATGGCCAGGAAAAGCCCCGTCTTCCCGAACAACCTGAACACTATCCCCGACATGCAAAGTATCAGATAGGTGGCCGCGAGCACCCCCGCTATGGCCGCCACCACCAGCGGGTAGGCCCCCTTGGCCGAGCCCTCCTCCACCAGCACGATCACGGTGGCTATGGCGGAAGGACCGGCGAGCAGGGGCATGGCGAGCGGCACGATGGAGACGTCCTCGAACTCCTTGGACTCCTCCACCTCCTCCCGCACCGTCTGGGAGAAGCCGCTGCGCTCCACCCTGAGCATGTTCATCGCTATCAGGAACAGCAGTATCCCTCCCGCCACCTGGAAGGCGCCCATGGTGGTGCCGAAGAACGAGAAGATGCCCCGCCCCGCTATGCTGAACGCCAGCAGGATGAGGAAGGCGGCGAGCACGGCCTTCAGCGCGATGGACCTGCGCTCCTTGTGCGTCCTGAAAGAGGTCAGGGTGATGAAGATGGGAAGGCATCCCAGCGGGTCCACCACTATGAACAGCGCCGTGAAAGCCTTTACGAGGAAGAAGAACATATCACATCCGCTCCGGCGCTTCCACGCCGAGAAGTCCGAGGCCGTTCGCCAGTACCGTCCTGAACGCCGACACCAGCCCCAGCCTCGTGCGGGCGGTCCGGCGGTCCTCCACCAGCACCCGCCGCCGCTGGTAGTAGTTGTGGAAACTCTCCACCAGCTCCATGAGGTAGTTTATGACCTTCATGTGGTCCGCCGCCGCGGCCGCCCGCTCCACCACCAGCGGGAACCGGCCCAGCCTCCTGGCGAGAAGCTCCTCGTCCTCCTCGAGCTCCCCGTCGGAGGGCGGGGCGAACCGCAGGCCCTCGCGGCACTCGTCGGGAGAGATCCAGCCGCCTTCCAGGCCGCGGCGCATTATCGAGGCGCACCGCGCCGCGGCGTACTGGAGGTAGAACACCGGGTTGTCCGAACTCTGCCGCTTCGCCAGCTCCAGATCGAAATCGAGGTGGCTCTCCACCCCGCGGTTCAGGAAGAAGAAACGCGCCGCGTCAACCCCCACCGCGTCCATCACCTCCGCCAGCGTGACGAACGTCCCTTGCCTCGTGG
>QNBY01000041.1 GCA_003644275.1 Planctomycetota bacterium | reverse complement strand
CGTTCGCCGGAGAGGCCGAAGATACGGCCGGAGCGTTCCTCGCCGCCGAGCCCGCGGCCGGTGTAGAGCACGGGCTCGAAGCGGGAAAGAGGGCGAAGGCGGCGGAAGAAGCCGTCCACCACGACGAGGGAGCCGTCGGGAACGGAGACGGCGCGGGCCTTCTCGCCGGAGAGGGTGACGAGCCTGAAGACGCCCGGCGCCCACACGCTTCCGGCGAACAGCCAGGCGGCGGGGACGAAGAGCACGAGGAAGGCGAGGAAGGCGAAGGCTCCCCAAAGAGAGCGCCGGGTGCCGAGGGCGGCGAAATGCGCCACGGAGTCGAACAGCACGAAGACGGCGAGCGCCGCGGTGAGGAAAGAGGCGTCTGGGGCGGAGGCGAACCTGGAGAGGAGGAAAGCGCCCGCGGCGGCCGCGACTCCGGCGTAGAGCAGGTGCCTGGCGAGGGAGAGCACGAGGTTGTAAACGTCCGAGAACCAGGCGCGGTAGGAAAGGACGGGCAGGAGGACGTGGCGGACGAAGAGGGCGGTGAGGAACACCCAGAAGAGGGCGGAAAGCGGCAACAGGACGATGTAGAGCAGGACGAGCCCGCCCGGCACGCCCGGCACCTGGTAGGAGAGGGCGGGGACGCTGGAGACGCAGGCGAGCAGGAGGAGGAAGGCGAGGGTCCTGCGGAGGTGGGCGCCGCCGCGGGCGAGTTCCCTCAGCAGGACGGGATAGCGTGCAAGGGCGGGAAACGGCCTGTAGAGGTAGGAGAAAAGGCGCGCAAACATCAGCGTTATTATGCCGGTGCTGGAGGGGCGGACAAGTCAACATCCCTTTTCCCTTGACATTACGCCATTGCATGTTGTAAAATTAGTTTTCGCGGAGGTGCCATGTACACATTGGAAGAGCTGCTTCAGACAATGGTGGACAAGAACGCCTCGGACCTGCACATTACGGCGGGTTCTCCGCCGCGCATAAGGGTGGACGGCGAGTTGAAGGCGCTCGGCGAGGAGATGCTGGCGCCCGAGGACACCCAGAGGCTGGTGTACGGGATCCTGGACAGCGAGCAGATAGCGAGGTTCGAGCAGGACTGGGAGTTGGACCTGTCGTTCGGGATAAGCGGGGTGGGGCGCTTCAGGACGAACGTTTTCTTCCAGCGGGGAGCCGTCGGGGCGGTGATGCGCGTCATTCCCTACAACATAAAGGGCTTCGAGGAGCTGGGGCTCCCGAGGGACGTTTGCGAGAAGCTCTGCTCGCTGCCGAGGGGGCTCGTGCTGGTGACGGGCGCGACGGGGTCGGGCAAGAGCACGACGCTGGCGGCGATGCTGGACTACATCAACTCGACGCGGAACGGGCACATAATCACGGTGGAGGATCCGATAGAGTTCGTCCACCGGAACAAGAAGTGTCTCGTGAACCAGCGGGAGGTGGGCTCGGACACCCGGACGTTCTCCGACGCGCTGAGGCACATACTGAGGCAGGACCCGGACGTGGTTCTGATAGGCGAGATGCGCGACATGGAGACGATAGAGGCGGGACTGAGGATAGCGGAGACCGGGCACCTCACGTTCGCGACGCTCCACACGAACGACGCCATCCAGACGATAAACAGGATAATAGACGTGTTTCCGGCCTCGCAGCAGACGCAGATACGGACGCAGTTGTCGTTCGTGCTGGAGGGCGTTTTCTGCCAGACGCTGCTGGAGAAGAGGGTGGGGCGCGGGCGCGTGCTGGCGTGCGAGATAATGATAGCCACCTCGGCGGTGAGGAGCCTCATCCGGGAGAACAAGACGCACCAGCTCTACTCGATAATCCAGACGGGCTCCAAGGTCGGGATGATCACGATGAACCAGTCTTTGTTCCAGTTGTACCGGAAGGGCCTCATATCGTTCGACGACGCGCTGAGGGTGTCGAGCGATCCCGACGACCTGAAGAGGCTGTTCCAGAGCCAGACGATGGGACGGCGGTAGAGAAGGAAAGATGGTCCGAATCACCCGAGCGACACGCAAGAAGCTGGGCGAGATACTGATGGAGGCCGACCTGCTCACGCCGGAGCAGGTCGCGCGCGTGATAAAAGAGCAGAAGGAGACGGGAGAGCTGTTCGGGGACATCCTGCTCAGGCTGGGACTGGTGAGCGAGCAGGACATAGCCCTCGCCCTGGTCACGCAGTTCAGGCTGCCCTTCATCTTCCTGAGGAACGTGGACGTGGACCCGGACCTGCACGGGATATTCCCGGAGGCGGTGTTGAGGAAGTACCAGTTCGTGCCGTTCGACAGGATAGGGAACATACTGCTCGTGGCGTCGGCGGGGGTGTTCAACTCCGACGTCCTGGAGGAGCTGGAAGGGGTGTCCGGCTGCACGTTGAGCGTTTACATAGCGACCATCTCCGAGATAAAGAGCACCATAGACGAACACTTCAGGGACGAGACGAGCTTCAGCGAGATGGGCGAGCTGCTGGGGCTGGGAGGGCTCTGAGATGAGCGCCTACGACCGCAAGGTCCGGGACCTTCTCGTCAAGAGCGGCAAGTTCGACGCGGAGACGGCGAACGAATTTCTCATAAAGGCGCTGGGCGAGGGCAAGAGTCTGATCGACTACCTGGTCGAGACGCAGACGCTGCAGGAGACCGAGATACTGTCGCTCGTGTGCCGCGACACGAAGTTGCCGCCGATAAACCTGGACAACCTACGATTCGACAAGGAGATAGTGGAGCTCCTGCCGCAGGACGCGGCGGAGACCTACAAGGTCCTGCCGGTCTCGAAGATAGGGAAGTTCCTCACGCTTGCGGTGGCGAACCCCTACGACCTGTACGCCCGGGACGACATACGGAAGATAATAGACGTGGAGATAATCCCGGTGGTGACGCTGGACCGGATGCTGGAGCGGAACATAAGGCGCGCGTACCGGGAGGACGAGGAGAAGCTGAAGGAGTTCTACGAGGAGCTGAAGGGGAGCGAGAGTTCCGGCATCGAGCAGGTGGAGGACGCGGACGAGGAGGAAGTGGACATCTCCGAGGTGACCGACGAGGAATCCCCCGTCGTGAAGCTCGTGAACGTGATAATAGCGAACGCCCTGAAACAGGGGGCGAGCGACATACACGTGGAACCCTTCGAGAAGCGGGTGAGGCTGCGCTACCGCATAGACGGGGTGTGCCACGAGGTGGAGCCCGCGCCGCCGAAGAAGATGCAGAACGCGGTGGTGTCGAGGATAAAGATCATGTCGGAGCTGGACATAGCGGAGAAGCGCAAGCCGCAGGACGGCAAGTTCCGGCTCAGGTACGAGGGGAGGGAGATAGACTTCCGCGTGTCCGTCCTGCCGGTGGTGCACGGGGAGAAGGTGGTGCTTCGAATCCTCGATTCGTCGTCGCTGAAGCTGAACCTGAACGATCTCGGGTTCGAGGAGAAAGCGCTGAACGACTTCCGCCGTGCGATAACGGCGCCCTACGGGATGGTCCTCGTGACCGGTCCGACGGGTTCGGGTAAGTCCACCACGCTGTATTCGGCCATCAAGGAAGTGCTGACGGTCGAGAAGAACATAGTGACGGTGGAAGACCCGGTGGAGTACCAGATCGAAGGGGTGAACCAGGTGCCCGTGAACCCGAAGAGGGGCCTGACGTTCGCCGCGGCGCTGCGGTCGATACTGCGGCAGGACCCGGACATAGTGATGATAGGCGAGATCCGCGACCTGGAGACGGCGGAGATAGCGGTGAAGGCGGCGCTCACGGGGCACCTGGTGCTGTCCACGCTGCACACCAACGACGCGGCCTCGACGATAACGAGGCTCGTGGACATGGGAATAGACCCGTTCATGGTGGCCTCGTCGGTGCTGCTGTGCTCGGCGCAGAGGCTCGGGCGGAGACTGTGCAACTATTGCAAGCAGCCCGTGGAGATACCGAAGGAGCGGCTCATATCGCTGGGCCTCATGGAGGAGGACATAGAGAGGTTCGGGATGAACCTGTACGGGCCGAAGGGGTGCTCGCGGTGCACGAACGGCTACAAGGGGCGGTTCGCGTTGCTGGAGACCCTGCCGATGACGGAGCGGATACAACGCATAGTGGTGAGCGGGGGCTCGGCGCTGGAGATAAAGAAGGCCGCGCTGGAGGAAGGGATGCTCACCCTGCGGCGCGTGGGGCTCATCAACGCGCTCAAGGGCGTTACCTCGGTGGAGAACGTCCTTTCGATCACTCTCGGCGACTGAGAGGTAGGATATGGCAAGAGTTTACCGCTATTCCGCGAGAGACGCTTCCGGCAAGCACATCACCGGCAAGATGAAGGCCGAGAACGACGGGGAGGTGCATTCCAAGCTGAGGAGCATGGGCCTGCAGCCGCTCTCCCTCACGGTGGTGAAGGGGGAGAGCGGAGGGCTGTTCGGGCCGCCGCGCGTGAAGCCGTCGGAGCTGATGATCTTCACGCGGCAGTTCGCGACAATGATAAGCGCGGGCATCCCGGTGTTCGAGTGTCTCTCCATCCTCCAGGTGCAGACGGGCGACCGGAACTTCCGCAAGATACTGGCGAACATCACGGAGAAGGTGCGGGGCGGCGGGGACCTGTCGGAGGCGATGAAGGACTTTCCCAACGCCTTCCCGCGGGTTTACGTGAACATGATAGCGGCGGGCGAGGCGTCCGGCCAGCTGGAGGAGATACTTCTGAGACTGTCGGACTTCATCGAGCGGTCCGAGAAGCTGAAGCGCGAGATAAAGAGCGCGATGGTGTACCCGGTGGTGAGCCTCACGCTGGTGCTGGGCATCACCATAGTGCTGCTGGTGTTCCTGGTTCCGAAGTTCAAGCAGATGTTCCTACAGCTCGGGGTGGACCTGCCGCTTCCGACGCGGATAGTTCTGGGGATAAGCGGCGTTCTCACCTCGTACTGGATGTACATACTGGGCTTCGTGATAGCGCTGATCGTGGTGTTCGCGCTGTACAAGAGGACGGAGAACGGCGCGTACAACATAGACTGGCTGAAGATGAACTTGCCGGTGTTCGGGCCGCTGTTCTCGAAGGTCGCGCTCTCGCGCTTCGCGCGGACGTTCGCCACGCTGATGCGCTCCGGCGTTCCCATACTCGGGGCGCTGGACATAGTGAGCGGCACGGTGGGCAACAAGGTCATCGAGACGGTGGTGATGAACGCGAAACAGGCGGTGAGCGAGGGCGAGCCTCTGGCGAAGACGCTGGAGGGGAGCAACGTCTTTCCGCACATGCTGGTGCGGATGGTGGAGATAGGCGAACGCTCGGGCGCGCTCGAATCGCTGCTTCTGAAGGTGGCCGATTTCTACGACGAGCAGGTGTCCGCCACGGTGGAGGGCCTGACCTCGCTCATCGAGCCCGTGATGCTGGGCATAATGGGCTTTTTGGTGGGCGGCATCGTGCTCTCGATATTCCTGCCCATCCTGAAACTGCAGAAGACCCTCATCCAGCAGGTCGGCTGACGGGGGGCGGGAGGCCCGGCCGATGGCCGAAAGATCCCGCAGAAGACCGGTGAGCCCCTTCCGCCTGAAGCGGTTGGGGTTCTACCTCATCTTCACCAGGTTCGCCTTCCTGGTGTTCCTGTTCATCATCACGTACTCGCTGAAGGAGTTCGACAGCCAGGCCTATCCGGACTGGCTTCCGCTCGTGCCGACGGCGGCGATAGCCTTCAACTTCGTGCTGTACTTCCTGAATTTCCTGTTCGGCTCGTCGAGGCTGTTCCACTTCTTCCAACTTGTGAGCGACCTTGCGTTCATCTCCGTGCTCGTGTTCTACACGGGCGGGGTGGACTCGAACTTCATTTTCCTGTACTACGCGCTGATAATCGGATGCGCGGCGCTGATGTCGGACTGGTCGAGCCTCGTGTTCGCCTCGGTCGCCACGGTGCTGATATCGGCGAAGACCATGTTCACGCTGCTCAAAGGCGGGAGCATGGAGCGGCTGAAGACGATAATAGCGCTGCTGTTCGCGCAGAGCATAGGGATGCACCTGGCGGCGTACCTGTCGTCGCTTCTGGCGATAAACCTGTACCGGGAGAAGGTTTTCAACGAGGAGATACTGGAGAACATAGAGGACGCGCTGCTGGTGCTGTCGCCCAACGGGAAGATAGTGTTCATGAACCCGGCGGCGATGAACCTGCTGGGGCTCTCGGAGAAGGCGATAGGGAAGGCGTGGTCGGAGGTGTTCTCCCGGCCGGGGTTGGAGCCCCTTCAGCGGTTCCTGTCGGAGGGGGGGACGGGCCGGCTGGAGATGGACATAGAGCCTACGCCGGGGGTGCTGCTTCCTGTGAACGTTCGGGTGTCGAACATACGGGGGGGAGGGAGCGGCAGGCCCGCGCGGGTGGTGCTCATAGAGGAGTTGACGATAAAGAGGCGGCTTCAGGAGATAGAATCGCGCTCGCGGAGGCTGCAGGAGTACTCCGTCATCTCCGCCGGCGTGGCGCACGAGATAAGGAATCCGCTGGCCTCGATAAAGGCGGCGGCGCACGAGATAGAGAGGGACATAACGGATCCCGAGTTGCGGGGGATGATGGACATAATCATCAAGGAGAGCGACCGGCTGAACACCATACTGACGGAGTTTTTGTACTTCACGCGCAACAAGGAGCCCGTGTTCGAGTCCACCGAGCTGTACTCGCTGTGCGAGGACGTGAGGACGCTCGTGCTGGCGGGGGACGTGCCGCCCGCGGAGTACGAGCTGGACATCGAGCGGGGGCTGAAGTGCAGGCTGGACCGGGAGCAGTTCAAGCAGGTGCTTCTGAACCTGTCGCTGAACTCGGTGGAGGCCGGAGGGCGGGAGGTGCGGATAAGGGTGTCGGCGCGGCGTGAGAGCTCGGACGAATTCCTGCGAAAACACCGGAAAATAGCGGAAGGCGTGCCCACCTACAGCCGCGCGGGCGTTACGATAACGCACGAGGACGACGGGCCGGGCGTGAAGGAGGAGGAGCGCAAGGACATATTCGTTCCCTTCTTCACCACCAAACCCAAGGGTACGGGCCTGGGGCTCGCGGTGGTCCAGCGCGTGGTGGCGACGCACGGCGGGATAGTGCTTGCGGATTTCGACCGCCCGAAGGGGGCGGCCTTCCGGATATGGCTTCCCCAGGCGGGATATCTGGAGGAGAAGTGAAGGACGGACTGAAGCCTACCGTACTGGTGGTGGACGACGAGGAGAGCATCTGCAAGGTGCTCGGGCGGTTCCTGAAGCAACAGATGCGGCTCTCGTGCGACACGTTCAGCGACCCCGAAGAAGCGCTGAGGACCTTCGACCGGGGCCGCTACTCGGCGGCGATAGTGGACGTGCGCATGCCGGAGCTGGACGGGCTCGAGCTGATGACGATGCTCCACAAGGAAGACCCGCACCTGCCGGTGATAGTGCTCACGGCGCTGGACGACTGGGAGACGGCGGTGAACGCGATGAGGCTCGGGGCGTTCAACTTCATCAACAAGCCGTTCTCCGCCGAGCAGGTGGAGAGCGTGCTGGCGCACGCGCTGGAGCAGCACAAGCTGAACAGCGAGCTGAGGGAGAAGAAGGCCGACGTCCCGAACGTGCACATAATCGGGAAGTCGGCGGCCATAAGGCGGGTCCTGGACCTGATAAAGAGGGTTTCGCCGACGGACAGCACGGTGCTGGTGACGGGAGAGAGCGGGACGGGCAAGGAGCTGGTGGCGCGTGCGATACACCTGGGCTCGCCGCGGAGGCACAACGCGTTCGTGGCGGTGAACTGCGGGGCGTTTCCCGACAGCCTGCTCGAGAGCGAGCTCTTCGGGCACGTGAAGGGAGCGTTCACCAGCGCGGTGAGCGACAAGACGGGCATGTTCGAGGTGGCGAACAAGGGGACGTTCTTCCTGGACGAGATAGGCGAGACGTCCCAGATGATCCAGGTGAAGCTGCTGCGGGTTCTGGAGACGCACGAGGTCCGGCCGGTGGGAGCGACCAAAGCGCGGAAGGTGGACACGCGGGTGATAGCCGCGACGAACCGGAACCTCGAGGAGGAGGTGGAGAAGGGGAACTTCCGCTACGACCTGTTCTACCGGCTGAACGTGATACCCATCCACCTTCCGCCGCTGAGGGAGCGTAGGGACGACATCCCGCTGCTGGTGGGGTATTTCGTGTCGCGTTACGCGGAGCGGACGGGGCGGAACCTATCCGCGGCGAACATATCGCCGGAGGCGTGGGAGATAATAGAGGGGTACTCGTGGCCCGGCAACGTTCGAGAGCTGGAGAACGTTGTGAACAGGGCGTTCACGCTGATGGAGGGGGACCGGATAAAGGCGGAGGACCTGGG
>QNBY01000040.1 GCA_003644275.1 Planctomycetota bacterium | reverse complement strand
GAAGCTGGAGCCGCGCGAGGGGGAGGGCCGCTCCGAGGCCCGCGCCCGCATCGCGTGGGAGATACGCGCCCTCATGGAGGAAGCGAAGCGCTCCCTGGAGGACGGAGACTGAACGACCCTCAACCGGCCGCGCCCGTCCCTTCCGGCGGCTTGCCGGAGGACGCGAGCTTCAGCAGGTCGGCGGCGGTGAGGTCGCGCAGGGATTCGAGGTCGAAGGGCTGCCGCTCCATGTAGCGGGCGGCTATCTCCACCGCCACCGCGCCCGCGGCGCGCCTCCCGTACCCGTAGTCGAACGAACCGCTCCCGGACAACCTTCCCTCCGCGCCCGGCAACGCGAGCCTCACGCCGCCGGAGACGGAGAGGTCCTCCACCAGCGCGGCCTCGAGCCTCGCCCGCACCTCTCCCGCCAGGGGGCGCGGGGGGAAGCGGACGTCGTAGCGCTCGAGGGCTTCGCCCACCGTCACGCCCTCGGGCAGGGCGGCGAGCACCTCCGCGAGCAGCTTGAAGTACTGTTCCGTCTCGAAGCGGGGCAGCTCCAGCAGGGCGAGCATCACCGCCGAGAGGGCGTCCCCCACTCCCTTCGAGAATTTCGACACCAGATCGGCCATGAAATCACCTCCCACAATAACGCGGCCCGGCCCCGCGCCCGGCGCGTAAGACGGGAGGCCGCGGGCGTTTGAGGCGGCTTCCGTCCCGTCTTGCGCCGTAAACGCCGCGGGAGCGGGCGGTTGCGTCCAACCTCGGGCGGGGAGCGGAGTTACGCCGCCCCGTCCGCCTCTTTCCGCCGCAAGTCCTTTCAGAGCTCGAAGATACGGAAGCCGCCCGCGGGCATGAGTCGTAACCGCTTGCAGTTTCGGCGGTTACGAGCGCCGCGGTCCGGGCCGAGACGCCGACGCGGGAGCGCCGGAAACGCAACCCGAGCGGCGACAACGGGTTACGGCGGAGCGGCGTCCCGAACGCCGCGGAATAGTGGAGGCAGACGAAGACCACCCTTCACGGGGGAACGATGCGCGAAGAAGAAAAGCTCACGCCGCGGCGGAGGGTCACGGCGAGGCTCTGGGAGCTCGACGCGGAGTACGAGCGGCTCAAGGAGACGCTGGAGGACCCGAAACTCGCGCTCGCGGCGCTGAAACAACAGGCCGACCTGCTGGCGCAGATATCCAGGCAGGCGGGAGAGGAAGAAGGACGGGAGAACGGTGACGAGCACGAGGCTGCGGATCCGGAAACGGCGGTCAGGGAGCTGCGGGAGATATACCGGCGGCTCGGACCCGTCCTCGGTATGTGAGGCGGCCGCGCGGGCCCGCGCCCTGGCGGACGCCCTCGCCCGGGCCGACAGGAGGGCCTTCGCCGCGCTCGTCATGGGCGTGGAGCTGAAGCCCTTCCACCTCGAATGGCTCGCCTTCCAGGACGCCAACCCGCGCTCGGTGCTGCTCGCGCCGCGCGGCCACGGCAAGACCACGGTCGCCGACGTGCTGTACGTGCTCTGGCGGGTGCTGAACGACCCCGACGCCCGCGTGCTGGTGGTGTCGAACACGCTCCAGCAGGCCAAGGCGTTCCTGCGGGAGACGGCGGGCCACCTGCTCGGCCCGGAGCTCTCCCGGGTATGGGGCGGGCGCAAAGGGGCGCGGTGGACGGAGACCGAGATAGAGGTCCCCCGCCGCCGCGTGGCGAAGGAGCCCACCATCACCGCGGCGGGCACCGGCGGGGCGATAATCAGCAGGCACTACGACCTCATCGTGTGCGACGACGTGCTCGACGAGGAGAACACGGTCTCCGCCGCCCAGCGCGAGAAGGTGCGGACGTGGTTCTTCAAGACGCTGCTGCCCTGCCTCGAACCGGACGGCGAGATACACGTCATCGGCACGCGCTGGCACTACGCCGACCTGTACGGCGAGCTGATGGAAGCGGGCTGGCCCGCGCGGGTGGACCGGGCGCTGCAGGAGGACGGGAGCGCCCTCTGGCCGGAGCGGTTCGACGCCGCCTCGCTGGCCGCCATACGCCGCCAGGCCGGGGCCCGCATCTTCAACTGCCAGTACCAGAACGACCCGTCGGGCTACGAGGGGGCCGTCTTCAAGTACCGCGACTTCCGCTTCTACGAGCCCGGCGGGGAGCCGGAGGGCCTGCAGGTGTTCGCCGCGGCCGACCTGGCCATATCGCGCTCCGAGAGCGCCGACTACTTCGCCTTCGTGGTGGTCGGCCTGGACGCGGAGGGCGACATCTACGTGCTGGAGAGTTTCCGCGACAGGCTCACCTTCAACGGGCAGGTGGAGTACATCATCTCGCGGGCGGCGCTGCACTCGCCGCTGCGGATAGGGATAGAGGCCACGGCCTACCAGCAGGCGCTGGCGCAGGAGCTGGCGCGCCGCGCGGCGCTGCCGGTGGTGGAGATTCGGGACACGAGGGACAAGGTGACGCGGGCGTGGAAGCTCGCCGCGCACTTCGAGACGGGCCGCGTCCTGCTGAGGCGCGACGCGGCGGAGCTCCAGGAGGAGCTTCTCCAGTTCCCGCACGGCCCGCACGACGACCAGGTGGACGCGCTCGGCTACGCGGTGGAGCTCGCCGCGGGCTACAAGGACTTCGTGGTCCGCAACTTCTGAGACCGAGGAGGGGGAATGCTTGCAGACATCTTCAGGTTCGCCGCGGACGACCCGTTCCGCCCCACGCCGGAGGAGGAGAGGCGCATAGAGCGCTACCGGCGGCTGTGGCTCTACTACGCCCCGCCGGGAGGCGATCCCTACGGGACGGCGGAGGGCGGCCCCTCGCTCGCCGCGCTGAAGGACCTGCCGGACTACACGGCCAGCTTCTTCAACTACGTGCCCTACGTGGTGGACGCGGACCTGTTCCTGCTGCTGGGCGAGTTCGGGGAGGAATCCGTATCCGCGCCCGCGGCGGGGAAGGAAGGAGTACAGGCGCTCCGGCGGGCGGGCTTCGTGGGGGCGGTGCACAAGGCGTTCGAGTCCGCCCTGGTGTGCGGCGACGCCTGGGTGAAGGTGCTTCCCGGCGAGGAAGGGGGCGTGCGGCTGGTGACGCTCGATCCCGCCGCGGTCCATCCCCGCCTCGACCCCCACGACCACACCCGCGTGCTGTCCGTGCTCATCCACTACCGCTACCGCGACGCGAAGGGGAGGCTGCACGAGCGGTCCGAGCTCTGGGAGGGCGGCCGGGTGACGGTGAAGGACGACGGCAAGCCGGTGCCCGCCGAGAGCGGGGAGCACCCCTTCGGGCGGCCGCCGCTCGTCCACTTCGCCTGCCGCCCGCTGCCGGGCTCCTACTTCGGCCGCCCGGCCTTCGAGGAGATACTCGCCGACATGGACCGGCTGAACGCCGCGGCGGGCGCGGTGCTGGAGGTGTTCCGCTACTACGGGAGCCCGAAGCTCGTGCTGAAGGGCGTGGTGGCCCCGCAGTGCGAGCTGGACCCGGACGTGCGCCAGTTCTGGCAGCTCCCGTCCGGCGACGCGGAGCTTTCCTTCCTCGAATGGCGCAACGCCTCCGGCCTGGTGGACGAGGTGCTGAAGCTGGACGAGGTGGTGAGGCGGAAGCTGCCGGAGTTCGTGCTGGAGGCGATAGCGCAGCGGACGTATCCGGCCTCCGGCTACGCGGTGAGCCTGCAGCTCTCGCTTCTGGAGGCGAAGATACGCTCGCTCGCCGCGGGCTTCTCGGCGGCGCTGGACGAGCTCGCCGCGCTGGCGCTCGCCGCGGCGGGCCTCGACCCGGAGGGCGCGAAGGTGGAGCTCGTCCCCATGCCCGCCGCCACCTTCACCGGAAACGTCCGGCAGGCCGGGAGGAGGAAGCGGTGATACGCCTCACGCGCATACCGCCCTACCGCTCCTGCGACTGGCGCTGCGGCAGGAAGGCGGAGTTCGAGCTCACCGCGGAGGACTGCGCCGGGCCGCGCCGGGTGTACTGCTGCCGCACGCACCTGGGACCGGCGGCGCTGAGGGCCGCGGACGCCGCGGACGGCCGCCCCCTGGCTCCCCCGGCCCAAGGGGAGGAGGGAAGGGCGTGAGGCTCTACTTCGCCGGGCCGCCCTGCTTCGCCGGAAGGCTGTTCCCGCTGCTCATGGCGGGCCGCCGCGTGCTGGCGAGCTTCCCGAACCTGGGCCGCAGCATATACGCCCGGCGGGAGGCGTTCGAGGGGACGGCGCTCGACTGCGGGGCCTTCTCCACGCCGGGACGGCCCGCCGTGAGGCCGGAGGACTACTTCGCCCACCTGGAGAGGAACGGGGAGGACTACGACTGGTACACCTCGCTCGACGTGATAGGCGACGTGAGGGCGAGCCTCGCCTTCTTCCGGGAGATGCGACGGCGGGGGCTGCGGCCGGTTCCGGTGTTCCACTCGGGCGAGCCGTGGTCGGTGCTGGAGGAATACGCCGCCCTCTCGCCGCTGGTGGGGCTCGGTTCCTCGCCTGGAGAGGGGCGTAGGAAGCGCAGGGCGTGGTTCGAGGAGGTCATGGCGCGATACCCCCACCGCTACCACCTGTTCAGGGCGACCGATCCGGCGCTCGTGGCGGGGCTCGCGGCCGAGAGCTGCGATTCCTCGAGTTGGGCGCGGGCGGCGGCGATGGGCTTCGCGCCCGGCCCCGGCGGCCGCAGGGTGTACGCGCCGCGCAAGAGCGCCTTCGAGCGGGCGGCGGCGTGGGTGAGGTACTTCGAGAGCGCGGTCCCGCTGTGGGCCGCTTCCTGAGAGAAGGAGGTGAGAGGATGGCCGACGAGAGGCCGAAGGACGAGTTGGAGAAGAAGGACGAGCGAGCGCCGGACGGGCCGGAAGGGACGCGGGACGTCCCCGAGGCGCGCGGCGCGGACGGCGGGGACGCGGCCACGCCCGACCACCGGCCGGGAGAGGACTACGAGCGCCTGCTGGAGGCGGCGCGGAGGATGGGCTTCAGGAACCCCGACCTCGCGGCGCGCTACGCGGGCTTCGAGGAGGAACCCGAGCGCGCGCTGGAGGAGCTGGCGCGCGAGGACCCCTCCCTGCTCGCTCCGAAGGTGGGGCCGAGCAACCCCGCGGTGAGCCGCGGGCCCGAGAGCCTCGCCGAGAGACTGAGGCGCGCGATGAGGGCGCGCCGTTCGAGACCCTTTCGAAGCTGACTAAGGAGGAGAGATGGCGAACATTCAGGGGATACTCACGACGCTGAACCAGGCGGGGGCCTACGAGGACCTCTCGCCGATAGTGGCGGAGACCGCGGCGCTCTACCAGGTGCCGCTTCTCGCGCTGCTGCCGCGCACGGGCGCGACGAACGTGAAGCACGAGTGGGTGGAGGACAGGCGCAAGCCGCTCGCCGACAGCCTCGCCGCCGACGTGACGGACACGGCGACGACGGTGACGGTGAACGACGGCTCGAAGTTCCGCGTGCGGGACCTCCTGCGCGTGGGGGACGAGGTGATGCTGGTCACCTCCCGTAGCGGGGCGACGCTCACCGTGACCCGCGGCTTCGGCCAGACGACCGCCGCCGCCCACTCCGAGGGGGACGCCGTGGAGATAATCGGCAACGCCAACCCGGAGGGCGCCTCCGCGATAGAGGCGAACGCCACGGCGAAGGTGCGGAAGTACAACATGACGCAGATCTTCCAGACGAAGGTGGAGGTCTCCGGCACGCGGGCGTCCGTGGCGCAGCCCGGCGGGGACGAGTTCACCTACCAGCTTCTCAAGCAGTTCAGGGAGCACCTCGTGGAGATAGAGCGGGCGCTGGTGTCCGGGACGAGGAACGACGGGACGTCCGGCACGCCGCGGACGATGGCCGGGCTCGTGGAGATGATAGGCACGCACCGGCAGAACCGGAACGGGACGCTGACGCAGGACGCCTTCATCTCGTTCCTGCGGGAGATCTTCGACGACGGCGGGAACCCCAGCCTCATCCTCGCCTCGCCGCTGGCGATGCAGGCCATCAACTACTGGGGGAAGGGCCAGGTCATCGCGCGGGCGGACGACGAGATGTTCGGCCTCGCCTACGCGCAGTACCTCTGCGAGTTCGGGCTGCTGCACCTGGTGATGGACCGCTACGTGCCGGCGGGGGCGCTGTTCGCGCTGGATCCCGACCTGCTCGCCTACGCCCCGCTGGAGGGCAGGGACACGCAGCTCGTCGAGCTGGCGAAGACGGGCGACAGCGAGAGCGCCATCATCCTGACGGAGACGACGCTCGAGGTGCGCAACGAGTACTGCCACGGCTTCATGTACGGCATCACCGGCGGAGCGTAGGGGGTACGGCGATGAAGAGGATACCGGACTGGGCCGGCGGCCTCGCGCTGAGCTGCCTGGTGCTCCTCGCGGGCGCGTGGGGCGGCCGAATGATGATAGGGCTCGACCGCAACGCGCGGGACCTCGTGCGGGTGCGGGAGACCACGGCGGACATGAACGCCAGACTGCGCGCGGTGGAGGAACGCATAACGGAGCTGGGCGCGGAGGTGCGGAGGCTCGTGCTGAGGCTCGAACGCCCCGACACGGCGGGAGAGGAGGGCGGCCGTGAGTGACGTGCACGTCTTCACGCGCACCTTCCTGTCGAACGGCTCGCCGGTCCAGGCGGATCCCGACCTGAAAGCCGTGCTGTACGACCCGCTGGGGCGGAAGGCCGGGGAGTTCGCGCTCGCGGACGGCGGGATCGCCTGGGACGAGGGGACGCAGAGCTACTCCTTCCAGGCCGACCTCGCCTCCCTCCCCGCGGGGGCGGTGAGGGCCGAGTGGTACGCCCGCAAGGACGGGGAAAGGCTGGAGCCCTGGCCCGCGGTGGAGGTGAGGCCGCGGCCGGCGTCGCACGAGCGGTGGTTCGGCGCGGGGACGGGCGACGTCCTCGAGCGGCTGCGCGGGCTGGACTTCGACGACCTCTCGCCGCTGTGGACCGGCGCGGAAGGCGGGGGCGGGGAAGTGCTGGAGCGCTTCCTCACGCTGGCGGAGGGCCGCGTGCTGGCGGCGCTTCCGGGCTGGGCCTTCCGGCTGCTCACGTCGCGGCGGGAGCTGGTGTCGGCGTCCTCGCCGGACGGGGTGCGGGACTACGCGCTGCACGACGCGGGAGAGCGCATCGTGTCGTGCGCCGTCTTCACGGGCGGCGCGGGACCGCTCTCTCCCTCGCTCTACTCGCTCGACGACCACACCCTCACCTTCGCCGAAGCTCCGCCCGCGGGGAGCCGGATAGAGGCGGAGCTCACCTACAGCGGCCTCGCGCCCGGGCTGCTCGCCGACGTGACGGTGACGCTCGCGGCTGCGGAAGCCGCGCTCTCGCTCTGCGGGACGGAACCGGAGGCGGCGGGGCCGCTCCGGCGGGCGCTCGCGGAGGCGGAGAGGACGCTCGGCGCGCTGAAGACGGGGGGACTCGCGCCCGCGGAGTTCCGGCGGTTCCCCCTGGCCGCGGGCGGGGCGGCCGAGCCCGGCACGCTGCTCGCGGGGAGTTTCAGGAAGAGGACCTAACGAAAGGAAATCGAAATGGCGGAGACCTGGATCTGGACCTGTCCGAGAAGCGGGTTCACCGGAGGGAACCTCGACGCGGGCGAGAAGCTCGGGTTCTACGGGGAGAACTTCGGCGATCCCGTGACGGTGAACACCTACCAGCAGTCCACCCACTTCAGCGACGACGGAGTGACGTCGGACCTGTGCACGGGGGTGCACTGCAACAACGTGCAGTACCTGACGAACACCACCTGCTCGCTGAACGGCGGGGCGTCGGTGCCGCTGACGAACCTGACGCAGTCGGACGCCACGCTGAAGATAACGCTCAGCGGGCTGGGCGAGGTGTCCACGCTGAACACGAAGTTCTACTCCTACAACGGCACCACGAGGAGCACGCCCCCCGACGGCCTGGTGTGCCAGGCGGCGGAGATAGGCGACAGCTCGTGGACGCAGACGAGCGGCTCCGGCACGGCGCTGGCGCTCGCGGACCAGGCGGCGGCGACCAGCCATTCCTGGTACGTGGCGGTGTCGGTGATGCCCACGAGCTCCGGCGTGAAGAGCGCCTTCGCGTTCGCCATAGAGACGGAGTACATCTGATGCCCGCGACGCCGGCGGAGCGACGCTGGCGGTGCAGGGCGCTGCTGGACGACGGCCGCACCGCGGCGGACCCGGGCGGCGCGAGGAGCGAGTGGCCCGCGATGAAGGAGGAGCGGGAGCGCCGAGGCGGCTTCGTGAGAAGGCTCGTCCTGGAGGGGGGGCCGCGGGGAGCGCGGGTGGAGATGCCCCCCTCTCCGCTCTACTTCCACCTGAAGCGCGCGCGGTGCGCCTTCCCGTCCTCCGGCGAGGCGGAGCTCGCCTACG
>QNBY01000039.1 GCA_003644275.1 Planctomycetota bacterium | reverse complement strand
CCTTCTGAACGACGGGGACGTGGTGTCCTTCGCGGGGCACGAATTCACCTACGACGCCTCCGAACGCGATCCCGTCCGCCTCAAGGGCACGGAGTACCGCTCGTTCACCCGCCAGATGCTGGCGGAGGACCTGGGCCGGACGCGCACCAGGCGGCTCGAGCGGTTCGGGGAGTTCGTGGCGATATGCGAGCTCTGCGCCGGGGCCAAGAACCCCGACGAGTTCGCCCGCCGGTTGTGCGAGCTTCTGGCGATGCTGTTCGAGGCCGATTTCGCCACGCTGCTTCTCGCGGGAGGAAAGGACTGGACGGCCTTCGATCCGGCGAAGGGGCTCTTCGTCTCCCGCGCTTCGTTGGACCGGCTGTCGGACACCGTGGTGAGCGAGGCGGCGAAGGGGGAGGACGGCGTACTCGTGGCCGATCCGTCCTCCGAGGACCGCTTCCGCAACCGGGCGAGCCTCGTGAGCAACAAGGTGGCGACGGCCATGGCCGTCCCCTTCGGCCGGGACCGCGAGCACGGAATGCTCTACGTGCACCGCATGGAGCCCGCCGCGCCCTTCAGCGAGGACGACATGAAGTTGCTGTTCGCCCTCACCCTGCCCGTGGCGGGGGCCATATCGAACATGAGGCTGCTCAACGCCCTCGCCGAGGAAAAGCGCCGTTTCGAGAACCTCACCGGGGCCCGCAGCGGGCTGCTGGGCGAGCATCCCTCCATGAAGCGGGTGCGGGAGCTCATAGCCCGCCTTGCGCCCCTCGAAAGCACCGTACTGATAACCGGGGAGACGGGCACCGGCAAGGAGCTCGCCGCCCGGGCGCTCCACGCGGGTTCGCCCAGGGCGGACGCGCCGTTCGTGGTGGTGAACTGCGCCGCCATCTCCGAGACGCTCGTGGAGAGCGAGCTGTTCGGCCACGAGAAGGCGGCCTTCACCGGCGCGGAGAGCGCGCGGCGCGGCGCTTTCGAGAGCGCCGACGGGGGCACCCTCTTCCTGGACGAGATAGGCGAGCTCCCCCTCCAGATACAGGCGAAACTGCTGCGGGTGCTGGAGAACGGAGAGGTAAAGCGGGTCGGCGGCGACGAGACGCGGAAGGTGGACGTCCGGGTCATCGCCGCCACCAACAGGAACCTGAACGAGATGGCCGAGAAGGGGGAGTTCCGCAAGGACCTGCTGTTCAGGATAAACGTGGTGAACGTGGAGCTCCCGCCGCTGAGGGAGAGGCCGTCGGACATACCGCTGCTGGCCCGGCATTTCGTCCGCGAGATGGGCCGGAGGCTGGGGCGCAGGGGAATGAAGATATCCCGCGAGGCCGAACAGCGCCTGAAGTCCTATTCCTGGCCGGGCAACGTGAGAGAATTGCGCAACGTCATCGAGCGCGCGGTCATCCTCTGCGAGACGAACGTGGTAGGCCCCGCCGACGTCTTCCCGCGGGCTGCGGCCCCCGCGTACCCGGGAACGGCGGAAAGCGGAGCGGAATTCCCGCCTCTGGTGGAGCTTGAAAAACGGCATATCCTAAAGGCGCTCGAGGTCAGCGGCGGCAACAAGAAGCGCGCCGCCGAGCTGCTCGGCATAGACAGGAGCACGCTCTACGCGAAGTTGAAGTCCTACGGACTGCAGTAGGGCAGGCCGGTTCAATAAAAACGGAAAAAAGGAGGAGATATGCTCGTCCCGTTCAAAAACGAACCGCTGACTGATTTCTCCAAGTCCGAAAACCACAAGAAGATGGAGGAGATGCTCCGCTACGTCGAGAGCCGCATGGGAGAGGCCTACCCTCTCTACATCGGCGGCGAGGAGATAATGACGGAGCGCAAGATCACCTCCATAAATCCCGCCAACGTGAGCGAAGTGGTGGGATACGTCTCCAAGGCGGACAAGGATCTCGCCGAGAAGGCCATCCTCGCTGCGGATTCGGCCTTCCAGGAATGGCGGAAGGTGTCCCCGCGCACGAGGGCCGAGTACCTCTTCAAGGCGGCCGCCATGATGCGCCGCCGCAAGCTCGAGTTCGCGGCATGGATGGTCATCGAGGAGGGCAAGAACTGGGTGGAGGCCGACGCCGACGTGGCCGAAGCCATCGACTTCCTCGAGTTCTACGGCCGCCAGATGATCGAGCTCGCCCAGCCGAAGGACCTCGTCCGCATACCCGGCGAGGACAACGAGGTGGAGTACATCCCCCTCGGCGTGGGCGCCATAATCCCGCCGTGGAACTTCCCCGTGGCCATCCTCGTGGGCATGCTTTCCTCCGCGCTGGTGGCGGGCAACACGGTGGTGCTGAAGCCCGCTTCCGCCGCCTCCGTGGTGGCCGCGAAGGTGGTCGAGCTCTTCCGCGAGATGAACCTCCCCAAGGGCGTCCTCAACTTCTGCCCCGGCTCGGGTGATGAGATAGGCGACTTCATCGTCAGCCATCCGCGCACCCGCTTCATCTCGTTCACCGGCTCCAAGAGCGTCGGCATCCGCATATACGAGCTCGCCGCGAAGGTCAACCCGGGCCAGATATGGCTCAAGCGCGTCGTGGCCGAGATGGGCGGAAAGGACGTCATCCTGGTGGACGACAAGGTGTTCGACTTCGACGACATGATAGAGGGCATCGTCAAGTCCGCCTTCGGCTACCAGGGCCAGAAGTGCAGCGCCTGCTCCCGCCTCGTCGTCCACAAGGACATGTACGACAGGGTGGTGGAGGCCGTCATCGAGCGTACCCGCAAGATACGGGTGGGCGATCCCCGCGATCCCATGAACTACATGGGGCCCGTCATCGACCGCAACGCCTTCGAGAAGATCCGTTCCTACATCGAGCACGCCACCGAGAAGAAGGAAGGAAGGCTGGCCTACGGCGGGAAGATGGACGACAGCAAGGGCTTCTTCGTCGAGCCCACCATCTTCGTGGACGTGCCGCCCTCCGCGCGCATATCCTGCGAGGAGATATTCGGCCCGGTGCTCGCCGTCATCAAGGCCGATTCCTTCGAGGAAGGCATGGCCATAGTGAACAACACCGAGTACGGCCTGACGGGCTCGCTCTACAGCTCGCGCCGCGAGCACATCGAGCACGCCAAGAAGGAGTTCCACGTGGGCAACTTCTACGTGAACCGCCACTGCACGGGCGCGCTCGTGGGCGTGCATCCGTTCGGCGGATTCAACATGTCCGGGACGGACTCCAAGGCGGGCGGCTTCGACTACCTGCTGCTCTTCACGCAGGCGAAGGCCATATCCGAGAAGATGTAATCAGGCCCCAAGGAGAGAGACGCTTCGGAAGACGGGGAGGAGCAATCCTCCCCGTTTCCGAAAACGGAGGACGACACATGCGGACGCGCACCGTCACCATCACGCTGCTCTTCTTCGCGTTGTTCTTCCTTTCGCTCCCCCACGGCGAGGGGGGAGGGGGAAAATGGAGCAAGGTGAAGATGAAGCTTCTCGCCTGGCCGAAGAAAGGCGCGGCGAACAAGCTTCCGGCCTACCGCCTGCTCACCTCGCCGAAGGACGAGTTCCTCAACTTCTCGTTCGCCCCGGCCGACCGGTACAGGATAACGGACGAGAAACTCACGCTGCTGCTGAACGGGAAGACGAAGGCGCTCAAGAAGGCCGGCAAGGCCAAGGTGCGCCTCTCCCTGCCGGACGGCAGGCGCGAGACGGCGGCCTTCGAGTTCTTCCCGCCCGAGGACGGGGAGCATTGGGCCTCCGAGGGCGACAAGCTCCAATGGAAGATGCGCAACGAGCGCGCCTGCGCGGTCGAGCTCGCGGGAATGAAGATGCTGCTGCTCGATTCGGACTGCGACGGCTGCTTCTTCACCTTCGGGGCCGACAAGATGGTGCAGCTCGGCGCGGACGAGTTCTCCAAGGGGGACTTCGACCCGGCCGACCTGAAGCCCGCTCCCTTCGAGTGGTATCTCCAGGCGGGCGAGGACAGGTTCTTCCTGCTCGCCCCCGTCCCCGGCGGCATGGCGGCCTTCGAGCTCCCGGAGGGAACCGAACTCCCCACCGCGCGGGCGCTCGGCTATCTCAACTGGATGCGCTGGCAGGGGGGCGCTCCGCCGGTGTATCCCGACGAGAGGATATCCGAGCTCCTGGCCAAACACTGCGCCTATTGCGCGGCGGAGGGCGTCTCCAAGGGGGAGAAGAAGGACTCGCCGCACTTCGACGCGGCGGCGGCCCGCGCGGCGGGCTGGGCCTTCACCTGCCGCGCGGCCACGCCCGTGCTGGGCGTCCGGGCGGCGCTGTGCACGGTATATCACCGGAACATGCTGCTCTGGCCGAAGGTGCGCTCCATCGGTTTCGCCTTCGACAAGGAGAAAGGCATATTCTGCATAGGCGGCGTCAGGAAGGCGTGGGAGGCCGACTTCGAGGGCGTCTGTCCCTTCCGCGGGCAACGAGGGGTGCTGTTGCGCAACTATCCTGAAGAGCCGAGCCCCCTGCGCGAGGGCGAGGAGAACTTCGCTGGAACCTGCGTGTCGCTGCGCGCGCCGGAGGGGATGAAGCTCGTCTCCGCGGAATTGTTCCCGCTAGGCGGGGAGGCTCTGAAACTGTCCGTCTCCACCCCGAATTCGCCGCCCCCGGCCGCGGCGGCCCTCGGATGGAAGGACAACCGGAAGGGAATAGTCTTCCTGCCTGAAGAACCCCTGCAGCCCGGCAAGATATACCGGGCGAGGGTGAAACTCGCCGGCGACAAGGGAGAGGAGCGCACGATAGAGTGGATGTTCATGACGGAGGAGCGCCCGATAAGATAGCGGGAGGAAGACGGCGCAGGATACTGTTTCTGTTCCTCGCCATGCTTCTCGCCGTGCTGCTTCTACTGCAGGGAGGGGATAGCGCTCCCGAACGACGCTCCCGCGCCGGAAGGCGCTCGCCTCTCGCGGCCCGCCTCCGCCCGAAGACCGCCCCGGCCGCCCGCCCCCTCCGAGCCGCTTCCGTCCGGACGCTCCCCGTGGCCGGGAACGCCGCTCCGAACCGCTCCGCCCGCCCCGCGGCCCCGTCCCGTTCGCCCCGTTCCGCGCCCGCCCAGGTCGAGAGACGCTTGAGGGAGGCGCTTCTCGAGGGCAGGGGAGAGCGCTATTGCCTCACCTCCCTCGCGCTGGACGCCCGCCGGTGTTACGCCGCGCTCTCGCCCGCGGGGCGCAGGCTGGCCTCGCAGATACTCTCCCGTCCCACCTCCAACCCGGACTACTACAGCGGCGTGAACATAGCCTACCCGCCGGACGCGGAGGTGCACACCATAGAGAACGGGGCCTTCCGCGTGCACTACGTAACGGAGGGCTCGCAGGCCGCCACCGTGGAGTATGCGCAGAAGGCCGCCCAGCTCATGCCCGAGGTGCACGCGAGGATAGTCTCCCTCATGGGATTCAGGGCCCCTCCCGGCGACGGCCTGGAGGGCGGAGGGCAGAACGCCTACGACGTTTACATCACCGACCTTCCCTCCGGCATAGCGGGGTTCTGCTCGGCCTCCGGCGTGGTGGGAACCGGCTGGGCTTCGTACATAGTGGTGGACAACAAACTCTCGCTGAAGGACGACGCCACCGCGACCAACCTCTCCACCACTCTGGCGCACGAGTATTTCCACGCGAGCCAGTACGCCTACGACCCGGCCGAGCGCACCTGGTGGAAGGAAGCCACCGCCGTATGGGCGCAGGACCAGGTGTTCGACGACCCCAACGACTATGTCCTGCTCCTCGAACCCCGCTTCCGCAATCCCTCCCTTCCCCTGGACACCGCGGACGGCCGCACCGAGTACGCCACGGCGCTGTTCGCCCGCTACCTCACCGAGGCGATAGATCCCACCCTTATACGGCGCATCTGGGAGAAGCAGGCGGCGAACCGCAGCGAGCCCGTTCCCGAGAACACCCTTCCCGCCATAAAGGAAGCCCTCGCCGAGAACGGCCGCACGCTCGGAGAGGCCATCTGCGGCACCCTCGAATGGATGTACCGCAAGGAGAACTTCGAGGAAGGCTACCTCTATCCCACCCTCACCCTCACGGCCCGCTACTCGGCCTATCCGGCGGTGATATCGTCCGACGGCCTCGCGGCGGGCAACCTCTCCCATCTCTCGGCGCACGTGTTGCTCTTCGAGCGGCCTTCCTCGCCCGCCTCGGCCTTCTCCATCACCTTCGACGGGAGCGACTCCTACCCCTTCCACGTCGAGGCCCTCGCCGTGGGGACCGGAGGGAACGCAGACGAACTGTTCAGGATGGAGCTCACCCCCGCTTCCTCCGGCAACCTGTTCATCGAAGGGCTGGGAACCCTCTACGACCGCGCGGTCGTGGCGGTCTGCAACACGAGCCCCTACACCGGCGGAGCCTCTTACGGGCTGTCGGTGGCCACTTCGCCGCCCGGCGTGATGAAGCTGGACAAGTACGAACTGGTCTTCGAGACCGCGGAGGGGGAACAGCCCGCGCCTCTCGGCCTCTTTCTCGGCAACGAGGGGGAAGGGGAGCTGGACTGGACGGCGGAGAGCAGCGCGGAATGGCTCGCGGTGTCCCCCTCGTCCGGTGCGGTGGAGCCCGGGGGCGTTCAGGCGCTGGGAGTGCGCGCGGACGTGTCCGGCCTCTCCGCGGAGCGCTCCCCCTACACCGCCTCCATAGTTTTCCGCTCGGCGAACGCCTCCAACTCGCCGCAGACGGTGAACGTGACGCTGAAGCTCATATTCTCCTCGCCCCACATACAGGTGGTCCCGCACGCCGTTTCGACCGCTTTCCCCCAGGCGGAGGGCGCAGTGCCGCTGGAGCCCCTCACCGTCTCCAACGGCGGCAACGGCGCGATGACCGTTCGTCTTTCCAGCGGCGCCGACTGGCTGGTGCTCTCACGCTCCTCCCTGAGGCTCGAGGCGAGGGAGGAAGAGACGGTCGGCCTCACCGTGCTGGCCTCGCGCCTCACGATGAGCGACGAGCCCTACCGCGCCGAGATCACCCTCGCCTCGCCGGACGCCCTCAACTCGCCCGTCGCGGTGGAGGTGGAGTGCACGGTGCTTCCGCCCGGCACGCTGGGCGGAGGAAAGGGCGGCATGGTGGCGGTGGAGTGCGACTATTCCTGGGAGGACATAGCCTCGGAGGAATACGACCTCACCTCGTGGTTCACCAACCTCGACGACGGGGCGGCGGGTTTCTACCTTCCCTTCCCCCTTTCCTTCTACGGGCGGGAATACGGCACCGACGACGTGTTCTACGTGTCCACGAACGGGTTCATCACATTCAAGGCGTTGGGCTCGTCCAGCGCCTCCAACCACGCCTTCCCCTCCGCGCTGATTCCCAACGCGGTGATAGCGCCGTTCTGGACCGATCTCGACCTCAGGCCCGCCGGAAAGATATACGGCAGGACGGTGGACGACGAGGAAGGCCGCCGCTTCCTCATCCAGTACGAGGGCGTCTATACCGCGGAAGGGGAGGGGCCTTTCTCGTTCCAGACGGCGGTGTACGAGAGCGGCGAGATAGTGTTCCGCTACGAGACCGACATGCGCGAAGCGGAGAAGGGAACCGTCGGAGTCGAGGACGAGAACGGCGGGGAAGGGCTCACGCTGGCCTTCGACGAGCCCGCTTCCTTCCCGGCGGCCGGTACGGCCTTCAAGCTGCTTCCCTCCGCGAGCGCCCCCTTGCTTTCCCTGTCCCCGAGATTGCTCGCGGCGGCCGCGCCTCTCGGCGGTGCCTTCACCTTCCGCGTGAGGGTGGAGAGCAGCGCGGAAGGGAAGGGGAGCTGGAGGCTCTCCGCCGAGGGTGCCGCGCTGTCGTTCTCCCCCGTGGAGGGCGAGGGAAGCGCGGAGGTGCTCGTGTCGGGGACCGCTTCCTTCCCGGCGGCCGGCCTGTACCCGGTGTTCGTCCGGCTGGAGGGGACGGATTGCTTCGTCGGAAAGGGCGAGGCGGGCGTACTGCTCTACGCCTACGAGGGGGAGCCCGAATCGCGGGCGATGGAGCTCTCGCCCGGCTGGAACGCGATAGCGCTGCCGCTCTTTCCGCGCTCCCCCTGGACTGTGGCCGACATCTTCGGGGCGGCGGAAGGGAACCCGGTGAGGGAAGTGCGGCTCTACAGGGGCGGAGAGCCGCAGGTCTTCCGCCCCGGCGAGGGCGCGGGCGAGCCCTGGCTTTTCGGCGAGGGGGCGCTCGTCTTCAGCGACAGGAAGTCGTCCATCGCCGTCCGCGGCGACAGGGCGGACCGCTCGCTGCACCTGATACGCGCGGGGGACAATCTCGTCTGGTCGCCCGCCTGGGACGGGAAGGACGTAGCGGAGGCGCTTGAGGCGTTCCCGGAAGGAGCGGTGCGGCACGCCGTGCCCTGGGAGGGCGGCTGGCTGCGCCCCTTCGCGCCCGGAACGGGCCGGGGAACCGCCGTTCGCGGGCCTCTGCTCGTGCGCTCGATGGAGGAATTT
>QNBY01000038.1 GCA_003644275.1 Planctomycetota bacterium | reverse complement strand
TGTTCGCCGCGACCGTCGCCACGTCCTCTATCTCCTTGTTCGTCGTCACCTCGATGGAGCGCTCCTTCAGCTCCTCCACCACGGCCTCGACCGCCTTCTCTATCCCCCGCTTCAGCTCCATCGGGTTCGCCCCGGCCACCACGTTGCGGAGCCCGCGCTCGAATATCGCCTCCGCTATCACCGTGGCCGTCGTCGTGCCGTCGCCTGCCACGTCCGACGTCTTCGAGGCCACTTCCTTCACCATCTGCGCGCCCAGATTCTCCGTAACGTCCTCCAGCGATATCTCCTTCGCGACGGTCACTCCGTCCTTGGTCACGGTCGGCGCGCCCCAGGACTTCTCGATGACCACGTTCCGCCCGCGCGGGCCGAGCGTTATCTTCACGGCCTTCGCCAGCTTGTTCACCCCGCGGCGAACCGCCTCGCGGGCCTCGCTGTCGTAGAGTATCTTCTTCGCTGCCATCTTTCCTCCTCCCGAGGATTCAGTCCTCGATTATCGCCTGGATGTCCTCTTCCCTCATGATGAGATACTCCTCCCCCTCCACCTTCACTTCCGTGCCGGCGTAGGAGGAGAATATAACCCGGTCGCCCACCTTCACCTGAGGGGCGAGCCTCTGGCCGTTGTCGAGAAGCCTGCCGCTGCCCACAGCCATCACGCGGCCTTCCTTCGGCTTCTCCTTCGCGGTGTCGGGAAGGATTATGCCGCCTCTCGTCTTCTCCTCGGCTTCAAGACGCTTCACGAGCACCCTGTCACCCAAGGGATTCAGCTTCATCACTGCCTCCTTCCGATTCTCGTTGAAGATTCCTTCTCTATCGAATCCGTCGCGCTGTAGTAGCGCACCCGGATCTCTCCGCCGTTGACCGCTTCCTCCGCCAGGGCCGCGAACTCCGAGAGCGTCCGGAACCTGCGCCCGTTCACCTCCAGTATCACGTCGCCCGACCGCAGCCCCAGCATGTACGCCGTCCCGCCGTAGTCCGCCGAGTCCACCACCGCGCCGAACTCCGCTCCCGCGCGCGCCAGCGTCTCGTCGTCCGGCCGCTCCGCGAGCATTCCCAAAGCCTCCACGTAGAGGCTCGGAGGGTCCCGCTCGTCCCTCGCCGAGAGCTCCACCTTCAGCTTCAGCCTCTTCGCGCCCCGGGCGACCAGGAACTCCACCGTATCGCCGGGCCGCTTCACCAGCAGCCGGGCCCGCAGCGACCACGGCGTGGCGACGGGTTCGCCGTCCATCTCCAGCACCACGTCGCCCTTCTTCAGCCCCGCCGCCTCGGCCGGAGAGCCCGAGTACACCTTGTACGCCGTCGCTCCCCGCGCCTCGTCCAGAAGCGCCCGCTGCAGGTCCGATATGTCCGGCGGCCTGAAGTGCGCCCCGAGGTACACCTCCACCGCGGGACGGCCCTCGATCATCTTGTCAATGAGCGGCTTCAACAGATACACCGGAACAGCAAAATTGATGCCATTGGACCCGCTCTTTAGGCTGTAAAGCGCCGAGTTTATCCCCACGAGCCTCCCGTCCAGGTCGCACAGCGGCCCGCCCGACGAACCCGGGTTCACCGCCGCGTCCGTCTGAAGGTAGTCCTCCACCGTGCAGAACCCCAGCCGCCCACGGTGCAGCGCGCTTATCACTCCCACGCTCACCGAGAAGGGAAGGTCGTATGGTGATCCGACAGAGAACACGAAACGCCCCACCTTCACGTTGTCGAAACGACAAAACTCTACCGGCGGCAGGTCCTCCTCCACCTTTATCAGCGCCACGTCGTAGGCGTCCGCCATGCCCACCGGCTTGGCCGACAGCACCTTGCCGGAGCGCGTAACCACGTAGAAGTCCTCGAACTCCCTCACCACGTGCGCGTTCGTGAGCACGTATCCCCCCTCGCGCACCGCCACCCCCGCCGCCGTGTGGAACCGCCGTCCCTCCAGCAGCCGGGAGAGCTCCTCCAAAAACAGCGGCGCGGGCCTCTCCTCGCGCAGGTGTATGCTCACCGTCGAGGGAAGCACCTTCTCCACCGCCTTCACGAGCCTCGCCTCGATCCCCGCGGCCCGCGGCCGCAACGCGTCCGCGAATATCGCCAGCGCCGCGCCCGCGGCCAGCGCCGCCGACAGTCCCGCGGCCGCCGCCGTAAGAACGACTCTCTTCATCGCGCTCTCCTCCGTCCCTCCATTATACGGCACACCGCGCCGAAAGAAAACGCCCCCGCCGGGCGGGGGCGTCGAGGGGCCGTTCGCTTCGGATCACCAGAGCTCCCCGCCTCCTTCGTCTCCTCCCTCGGAGATGCCCTGTACCCGTATCAGTATGGTGGCCATGTTCCGCACCAGCTTCAACGTGACGTCGCCGCGCTCCACGGCCTTGGAGAACAGGCGCTTGAAGTCCTCGGGTCCGCCGACCTCGCGGCCGTCCACCTCGAGCACCACGTCGCCCTCCTGCAGTCCCGCCCTGGCCGCCGGAGAGCCCGGCTTCACCTTCAGCACCACCACGCCGCCCCGGTCGTTCTCGTCGTTGCGCCGCACGGTGGCGCCGTGGACGGTCACGGCCTCCTTCTGCAGCCGCTCCCGCTGCTGCTCCTCGAACTTCTTCAACGCCTCTTTGGTCCGCTTCGCCACGACCACCGTCAGCTCTACGTCCTTGCCGCCGCGGCGCACCTTCAGCTTCACCCGGTCGCCCGGCGAGTGGAAGTATATCCGGTTGAAGAACGACAGCCGGTCGCGCACCTTGCGGCCGTCCACTTCGAGCACTATGTCGCCCGGCTCCAGGCCGCCCTTGTCCGCGGGGCCGCCCTTCAGAACGTCCTTTATGTAGCAGCCCATCGGCGAGGAAAGCCCCGCCTCCTCCGCCTTGTCCTGCGTCACGTCCTCTATCAGCACGCCTATGTAGCCGCCCTCGATGGGCTCGCCCTTCCGTATCTTCTCGAAGGCGAACCTCGCCACGTTGGACGGTATGGCGAACGATATCCCGTCGTAGCCCCCGGACCGCGTGTTTATCGCCGTGTTCACGCCTATCACCTCGGCGTGTATGTTCAGAAGCGGCCCGCCGGAGTTGCCCGGGTTCACCGCCGCGTCCGTCTGGATGAAGTCCTCCACCTGCGTCAGGTTCATGTCAACGCGGTCGCGCGCGCTTATTATGCCCTGCGTCAGCGTGTGCCTGAGCCCGAACGGCGCTCCTATCGCGAACACCATCTCCCCCACCCGTATCCTGTCGGAGTCGCCCAGTTTCAGGTACGGGAAGTTCTTCCCCTCCACCTTCACCACGGCGAGGTCGAGCTTCTCCGCCACGCCGGCCACCTTGCCGGGAAGCTCGCGCTCGTCCGCCAGCTTCACCTGTATCTTGTCGGCGTTCGCCACCACGTGGTAGTTCGTGATTATGTACCCGTCGGGCGACACGAAGAACCCGGACCCCATCCCCTGGATGGTCCTCTCCGGGAAGTACCAGCCCCGGAAGATGTCGAAGTTCGGAAAGCCCCGCTGCCGCTTCAGCACCGTTATGGAAACCACCGCGGGCATGGCCTTCTCCGCCACCCACGCGCTGGCGTCCGAAAGCGCCTCCGCCACCTTCATCGCGTCCGCGGGCGGAACCGCCTTGCGCTGCTTCTCGGCCAGCACCGCGTTGGCCTCCTCCCCCGAGGACGGCCCGTTCAGGTCCAACCTTGCCGAAATGACAATCCCCATCAGCACGCCGATCAGCACGGCGAAAAGTACGACCTGAGTCTTGATTGCGTTCATCTCGCGCCTCCTTTCGTCTTTCCGACGCAGCGGCGCCCGTTGCGTCTCTCACCGGAAAGTTGGACCCTCAAATCCCGTTCCGGTTCACGGTGCGGAGAGCATGTCGCAGTACGAACCCCCGTGCAGGTCCTCCTCCCGTATCCCGAACGCCTCCATCAGCTCCGCCGCCTTCGCCCGCGCTTCCCCCTCGTCCCGGCCGTCCAGCGGAAGCTCGAACTCCACGAAGACCCCGAGCCCGTCCACCTCGTCTATGTGTATCCTCGTCCCCTCCAGCGTGTGGAGCTCGCGCATCTTCGACACCTCGCACACCACCGGCAGCGCCGAGCGGAAGAACGCCATGCACTCCGAATGGCACTTCCCGTACAGGTCCAGCAGCCGGTAGTCGCACGTCCGGGCGTCCCTCTCGTCCGGCCTGGCGTAGCTCACGAGCAGGGGCGGCGCGTTGTCCTCCACCCTCAGCTTCAGCCTCCGCCCGCTCGCGGCGGCGAAGTAGATGTCGCGCTGGCGCCGCCTCCACTGGAACTCCGCTCCCAGCCTCGCGCACGCCTCCCGCGCCTTCTCGATGGAGTCGCAGCTCGCCTTGATTTCCAGGTTTTTCATCCTTCCTCCCCGCGACAGCACGGTAAACTTTTCCTCCTCGTACCGGAGGTTGCGATATGAGTTCGAGAGCGATTATATGCGGTTCTGGACTCCTGGATTCTCCTTTGTTCTCCCGCGGGACTAGGGGAACGGTCTCCACCGAATACGGCGAGGTGCGCTTCCTCCGCGTGGGCGGGGCGTTCCTCTTTCAGCGCCACGGGCTCGACGCCTTCTCGCCGCCCCACGCCATAAACTTCCGCGCCCTCATCGCCGCCGCGGCCGACCTCGGCGCAAAGGAAATCTTCTCCTTCTGCTCGGTCGGCTCCCTCCGCCTCTCGCTCCCGCCGGGCTCGCTCGTCATCCCCGACGACGTCTTCTGCCCCTGGCGCCGCGAGACCTTCTTCGGCGCCCGCGGCGTGTACTTCACCATCCCCTCGGTCAGCTCCGCCCTCATGGACGTGCTCGAGGAACTCCTGCGGGCCCGCGGCTTCGACTACCACCGCGGGGGCACCTATTGCCAGACCATCGGCCCCACCTTCGAGACCCGCGCGGAGATACGCTTCCTCCAGTCCGTGGGCGACGTGGTGGGCATGACGGCCGCCCAGGAAGTCTTCCTCGCTTCCGAGCTGGAGATACCCATCGCCCTCCTCTGCAGTTGCGACAACTACGCCAACGGCGTCGTGGAGGAAACCCTCCGCTTCGAGACCGTCGAGAAGACCGCCGCTCGAAACCGCTCCAGACTGGAGGCAATAATTGAAGACCTCTGCGCAGGAAAACCCTGAAGCCGCCTTCGACCTCGTCCTCTCGTCCGCCCTCCTGCCGGAGGGCGGCGTCGCCGACATAGGCATCAGGGACGGAAGGATAGAGACGCTCAGCGCCGACGCCGCCCGCGCCGAGCGGGCGCTCGACTGCAGCGGCCTGCTCGCCCTCCCCTCCCTCGTCAACGCCCACACCCACTCCGCCATGACGCTCTTCCGCGGCTGGGGCGACGACCTCCCCCTCCAGCGCTGGCTGGAGGAACGCATCTGGCCCGCCGAGGCCAGGATGACCGCGGACGACGTCCGCGTCGGCACCGCCTTCGCCTGCGTCGAGATGATCCGCACCGGCACCCTCTTCTTCAACGAGATGTACTGGCATCCCGACGCCGTGGTGGACGCCGCCGTGGAAAGCGGCCTCCGCGCCGTGGTCTGCGGCGTTCTCATAGACATGTTCGATCCCGAGAGGGCCGCCCGCCAGAAGGACGACTCCCTACGCCTCATGGAGCGCATCGCCTCCATCCCCGGCGGCCGCGTCAGGTTCGCCCTCGGCCCCCATTCCCCCTACACCGTCAGCGAGGAAACGCTCGCCTGGTGCGCCGAGTTCTCCCGCAAGTACGACCTCCCCGTCCACATACACCTGAGCGAGACGGCCCAGGAGGTGGAGCGCACCCACCGCGAGCACGGCATGTCCCCCGTCCGCTACCTGGACCGCCTCGGCCTGCTCTCCGACCGCCTCTACGCCGCCCACTGCGTCTGGCTCGAGGACGGCGACATAGAGCTCCTCGCCGAGCGCGGCGTGAAGGTCCTTCACATTCCGGCCTCCAACATGAAGCTCGCCGTCGGCGGAACCCTGCGCCTGCGCGAGCTCAAGGAAGCGGGCGTCACCGTCCTCCTCGGCACCGACGGCTGCGCCTCCAACAACAACCTCGACATGTTCGAAGAAATGAAGATAGCCGCCCTCACCCAGAAGGCCAGCTTCAAGAACCCCCAGGAAGTCTCCGCCGCCGAAATATGGGAGATGGCCACCTCAGCCGCCTGCGAGGCGTTCGGCCTCCCCTGCGGCCGCATCGAGCCCGGTTATGCCGCCGACCTCATCCTCGTGGACGCCGAGGACATACTCCTCACCCCCCGCCACGACCTCGTCGCCAATCTCGTGTACTCCGCCAACGGCTATTGCGTGAGGGGGGCCGTCTGCGACGGCCGCGTGCTCATGTGGGACGGCCGGATAGAGGGCATGGAGGAAATACGCGCCGAGCTCGTCCGACGCGCGGAACGCCTCTGCTCGTCGTAACTCCGTTCAGAGCCGGTACTCCCGCCCCGCCTTCAAAGGCAGGAACCGCTCGCCGAAGCGCGCCGCCAAGTACCTCATCGCCGCCGCGCCGGTGCAGTGTCCCGCGATAACCCGCTCTATCCCCATCTCCTCCAGCGCGTCCGCCGTCGCCTTGATGCGCTCCATGCCCGCGTCGCGCAGGTGAAAGCCCCCTATGATCGCTTTCACCGGCGCGCCCCCGAACGCCCGCGAGCCCGCCAGCGCCGAATTCACCACCCCCCGGTGGGCGCATCCCGTGAACACCGCCACGCCGCCCTCAATCTCCATCACCGCTATCGTCTCGTCCTCGAAGGTGTCCGGCTTGCGCCCCTTCGCGTCCAGCGTGAGGCACCTCTCCCCCCGCTCGAAGAACGTCTTCGCCGCCACGGGCGAGACGAGCCTCACGCCGCCGGGCAGGTCGAGCGCCCCTCTCACCGTCCTCACCTCGAACGGCCTCAGGTCCACGCACGGCGGCAGCCCTATGGAGCGCGTGCCGTGCCCCGACACGTGGTAGCGCGTCGCGTCGAACCCCCGGCCCGCGTACACCGTCGGGGCGGGCACACACCCCGCGAACGCCCCGAGCCCGCCCGTGTGGTCGTAGTGCCCGTGGCTCAGCACCACCGTCCCCGCCGGGCAGCCCTCGATCCCCGCGAGCCCCATGTTCGCCCGCAGCAACTCCGCGTCCGGGCCCGTGTCGAACACCAGCGGTTCCCCGCCCGCGGGCCGGATGAGAAGCGAAAGGCCGTGCGCCGCCCCGAAGGGCGGTTCGGCCTCGTCGCACACCAGCACCCTGAAGCCGGGCGCCGCGGGATCGTCCGTCGTGCCTCTCAATCCTTTCCGGCCACCTTTCCGTCGAGCTTCTCCGCCATCCTGCGGTATATCTCCCCTATCGGGCTCTCCCGGTCCAGCGCCACCGGCCTGCCCCCGTCGCAGCGGGGCGTCAGCTCCACCGACAGCGGTATCGACGCCAGAAGCTCGGTGCCCACCTCCTCGGCGAGTTTCTTGCCGCCGTTCTCGCCGAAGATGTCCACCTTCGCGCCGCACTCGGGACAGACGAAGCCCGCCATGTTCTCCACTACGCCAAGAAGCGGCAGCTTCACCTGCTCGCAGAAGGTGATGGAGCGCCTCACCGCGTCCACCGCCACGTCCTGCGGAGTCGTCACCACCACCGCGCCCGTCGGCGAGCCCAGCAACTGCACTATGGAGAGGGGCTCGTCGCCCGTGCCGGGCGGGCAGTCCACTATGAGGTAGTCCAGCTCGCCCCACTCCACGTCCTTCAGGAACTGCTTTATCACCCCCATCTTCAGGGGGCCGCGCCAGATGACGGCGTCCGTCTTCTTCAGGAAGAAGGCTATGGACATCATCTTCAGGCCCCACATGGTGTCCACGGGGATTATCGAGCCCCCCACGGCCTCCACTTGGGCGTCCGACATGCCGAACATGCGGGGCACCGACGGGCCGTGTATGTCTATGTCCATGATGCCCACCTTGCGGCCGGCGTCGGCCAGCGCCGCGGCGAGGTTCACCGCCACCGTGGACTTGCCCACCCCGCCCTTGCCGCTCAGGACGACCACGGTGTGCTTCACCTTCTCCAGCCTGTCGAGGATGGCGAGGCGGTCGTCCACTTCCTTGTTGAAATGATCGGCGGGATCTTTCGCGTTGCCCTTGTTCGCTCCCATTGAAGTCTCTCCTCTCTAAGGGGCCGACAGCCGCGACACCCTGTCCCAGATGAGGGCCACTCGGGCGCCCAGGCCGTCTTCGTCGAATTCTACGATGGTTTTGCCCGCCAGCACCGCTTTCACGAACTTCTTGTCGAACGGCAGCTCGCCCAGGAAGACGGCCCCCTCTCTCTCGCACCACCGCCGCATGGCGACCGCCGTCTCCGGGTTCAGGTCCGCCTTGTTCACCACCACGCCCGTCTTCGCCCCGAACGACCGCGCCAGCTCGTGCACCCGCTCCAGGTCGTGGAGCCCGCTCACGGTCGGCTCGGTCACCATCACCGCCGTGTCGGTGCCCGACAGCGCCGCTATCACCGGACACCCTATGCCGGGAGGACCGTCGGCTACGATGAGGTCCGCCCT
>QNBY01000037.1 GCA_003644275.1 Planctomycetota bacterium | reverse complement strand
GGGCCGGGGGGCTCGTGGCACACCTTCTGTCTGCGGCCGGGCTTCGCCACCAAGGGGGCGGCGGTGGTGTTCGCCTTCGGGGCGGGCTGGGACGCGCTGGAGACGGAGGAGGGCGGGCTGGCGGCGCCGTCCGGCGCGGCGCACTACCTGGAGCACGTGCTGTTCAAGAGGGCAGGGGAGGACCTCTCCGACAGGTTCGCCGCGATGGGGGCCTACGTCAACGCCTTCACTTCCTACGACCGCGTGGCCTTCCACTTCGAGACGCCCTTCGACTTCTTCGGGCCGCTGGAGGAGCTGCTCCGCCTCGCGCTGGAGGACGGGTTCACGGCGGAAGACGTGGAGGCGGAGCGGGGGATAATCCTCTCGGAACTGCTCATGGAGCGGGAGGACCCTTACGAGGCGCACGCGCTTCTTCTGAGGCGGGCGCTGTTCGGGGAGTGCAACCTTGGGGGCTCGATACTTGGGACACCGGAGAGCGTGAGGGGGATGCGGCCGGAGGAGCTGTCGCGGATACACCGGGCGGTGAGCGCGCCGCCGATGGTCCACGTGGTGGCGGCGGGCGACCTCGACAGGGAGGAACTGGCGGGCAGGCTGGACGAGCTGACGGCCGGGGCCGCCTCGCGGGCCGTTCGGCGCGCCCGAAAGGAGAAGAGGGAGGCGGAGAGGCCGGAGCTCGACGAGATAACCGCCCAGGGCAGGGTGGTCCGGCCCATGACGAGCACGGCGTGGCGTTTCCGAGTCCCGCCGCCCCGAGAGGGGAGGAAGCGGGCGGCGCTGCTGCTCGCTGCGAGGCTCGGGGCCGAGGCGCTCTTCTCTCGGATGTCGCGCTTCTATTCGGAGGCCGTGGATTCGGGGCTCGCGGACGACACGCTGTCGTACTCCGTGGGGGCTCACGGAGAGACGGGCACTCTCACGATATTCGCGCAGACGCCGTCGCCCGAGCGCTTCAGGGACTTCCTGCTCTCGCGGCTGGCCGAGCCCGGTTTCGTGGAGAAGGGGATAGAGGAGCGTTTCGGCAGCGTTAGGAAGAAGACGGAGGGTGGATACCACCTCTCGGCCTCGTCGGTTCCGGCGCTGCTGGAGATGCTCATGTTCTCCACGGACAGGAGTTTTCCGCCGCCCCTGAACACGGAGATACTGCCGGAGCTGGAGGCGGAGGACGCGGCGAGGGCCGTCCGGGCGGCGCTGGAGGGGGAAGGGCCGGTGCGCGTGACCACCCGGCCGGCGCCGTGAGCTTTTTCGTTGACCGGCGGTGCGACGCCGCCATAATATGGGCACGGAGGTAGCGATGAAAAGGACACTTGCGACGACACTCGCGGCCGTTTTGCTCCTGCTCGCCTTCACCGCCTCGACGCCTGCGCTGGAGAAGTCGAAGAAGGCGGACTACTCCCCGAAGGTGAAGAAGTGGCTCAACAAGGAGATCACCGTCAAGTTCGACGATTACCGGCTCGACACCTGCATCGCCGTATGCAAGATAGTGACGGGCGCCGACATGATGTTCGAGGTGGGGACGAAAGTCGAGGACCTTCCCAAGATCAACTACTACGCGAAGGGCTACAGGCTCTCCAAGGTGCTCGACGACATATTGGGGAAGACCAAGTTCGACTGGAAGGTGGTCAACGACACCATTCTCATAGTGAAGCGCACCTACTGACGCACTCCGGCCATGAGACACCTGCCTGCGATAGTCATCGGAGCGGGGCCCGCCGGTCTGACGGCCGGCATATACCTCAGGCGCAACGGCGTCGACGCCATGGTCATAGGCAAGCGGCCGCCGCTACACCATTTCACGATAGACAACTACTTCGGCTTTCCCGAACCCGTCCGCGGCGCGGAGCTGCTTGAGCGGGGCAGGAGACAGCTGGAGCGGTTCGGGGCGGAGTTGGTGGAAGATCTCGTTCTCGGCTACGAGCGCGAGGCCGGGCGACACGTGGTTTACACGGCGTCCGAGAGGTTTTCCGCCGACTGCCTCATAGTCGCCACGGGAGCGCCCAAGCGGAAGGATCCGGGCATACCCGGCCTCGAGCGGTTCGAGGGCAAGGGCGTTTCCTACTGCGCCATCTGCGACGCCTACACCTTCAAGGGCGCGAAGGTGGCGGTGGTCGGAGCGGGCGACTACGCCGCGAAAGAGGCCATGGTGCTCGCGCGGCTCTCGGAGTCCGTCACGGTAGTGTCCCATTCCGGCGCCTTCACCATGTCGGACGAGATGAGGGAAGCGCTGGAGAACAGCGGCGTGAGGCTCGTCGAGGGACGGGTGGAGAAGGTGAAGGGCCGTTTCTTCGCCGAGGGGCTCGTGCTCGAAGACGGGGGTGAGATCGAGGCGGAGGGCGTCTTCATAGCCGTGGGCGAGCCGCAGGGTTCGGAATTGGGGCTGAAGATGGGATTGAAGAGGACGCCGGAGGGCTACATAGTCACGGACCCGGCCACCGGCGCCACCAGCACCGATGGGATATTCGCCGCCGGCGACTGCACCGGCGGACTGAGACAGATCGCCGTCGCCGTGGGACAAGGGGCGATAGCGGGCGTCTCGGCTTCCACGAGCGTCATCCAGCGCGAGGCACGATGAACTTTCCGGATTTCCTTCGGCCGCACCCGCTGCCCAGACGGGTGGTGAAGACCTTTACGTTCTTCTTCGCCGTTCAGGAGAGGGCGAAGCCGCTCTTCTACGCCACCTTCTTCCTGTTCCTGGGCGAGTGCGTGTACTGCACGGTGTTCAACCTGTACCTCGCGGGCACGCTGCACCTGGAGTATTCCACCATCACGTTCATATTCGCGCTGTCCATGCTCGCGGCGGGCGTGCTGTCGCTTCCGCTGGGCTACATGTGCGACCACATAGGCAGGCGGTTCGTGCTGTTCGTGGGCTTCTACTTCTGGGTGGCGGGGCTCGTGGGGCAGGCCATGTTTCCGAGCCTTCCGCTTCTGTATTTCTTCTCGATGGTGCACGGCGTGGGGCTCGCGGCGGTATGGACGGCGTTCGCGCCGATGATCGCCGACCTGACGCCGCCGCGGGAGCACGTTCAGGCGTTCACGGCGAACTTCCTGATGATGTTCCTGGGCTCGGTGGCGGGGAACCTCACGGGCGGCGTGGTGCCGTATCTGAGCAAGATGCTCTTCGCGGACTCGGTGGATCCGTACCGCTTCACGATGTACTTCGCCTGCTTCCTGCTGTTTCCGGCGCACCGGTTCTTCTCCATGCTGCCGGAGGAGCACTTCTCGGCGTCGAGCTTCAGGATACTGAAGCCGGGGGCGCTGGAGCGCAGGAGGCGGCTTTACATAACGATAGAGTTGTTCCTGCCGTACATGCTCACGGGCGTTGCGATAGGGCTGACGCTTCCGTTCATAAACATATTCCTGCGCGGGGTGTTCGATCTGACCGACCAGAACATAGGCTTCTCGCTGGCGGCGGTGACGGCGATGGAGGGGTTCTTCATCGTGCTCGTGCCCTACCTGGCGGCGACGGTGGGGCGGATAGCGCTGGTGTCCGTGGCGCTGCTGGCGGCGGTGCCGTTCCTGGTGGTGGTGAGCCACACGTCCAATTCCACCCTCTCGATACTGTTCCTCGTAATGGGGGCCGGGCTGGCGCAGATGAGCCTTCCGCTGCAGCTTTCCTTCGCCATGCGGCAGTACCCGTCGCTGATGCGGGGGATAGTGTCGGCCGAGATGGCGTCGGTGTGGTACATAGCGAACGCGGTGGGCGCGCTGATGAGCACGGGCTTCGTGTCGAACGAGCTGAGCCTGACGGGGCGCAGCTACCTTCCCGCAGCGGTGTTGTGCGGGCTGGGAGGGGTGCTGTACTGGCTTTTCTGGCGCAAGCGGAACGTCGTCCAGCGGCAAACGCGAGATAGAATCGCGGAGCATTTCGCGTTCTCCCACGGGCCGTCGAGCAGGTTCTTCCCCGTGGACGGCGCCCGCGAAGACAGAGAGGACGGAAGGAATGGACAGAATTAGGTTTTACGTTGCCGACCGGGAGAAGGCGGCCGCGGCGCTGGAGGCGTTGCGCGCCGCCGGAGCGGAATTCGATCTCATAGAGGCGACGCGGGGACCGGAGGCCGACTACACGGTTTCCGTGAGCGGCGGGTTGCGGAACGTGCTTTTGCTGAACCCGCACCGCGCCCTCGTGGAACCGAGCGCCGCCGACGCGGCCTACTACCTGACGGGCGAGGCGGGCGAAGGGGAGCGAAGGAACTACGACGTCGTAACGCTGGGCGGCGGCCCGGCGGGGATGACGGCCGCCATGTACACGGCTCGGGCCAACATGTCGGCGCTCATCATTGAGGAGCTGATACTCGGCGGGCTGATGACGAAGACGGAGGAGATAGAGAACTATCCCGGCTTCGACGAGCCCATACTCGGCTTCGATCTCGCCATGAAGATGGAGCGCCAGGCGCGGCGGTTCGGCGCCGAGGTGCACAACGGGCGGGCGGACGAGGTGGAGCTCGAAAGGCCCGTGAAGCGCATAGTGAGCGGGGGAAGGGAGTTCTTCTGCCCCGCGGTGGTGGTGGCGGTGGGCACCTTCCCGCGGAGGCTCGGAGTGCCGGGCGAGGAGGAGTACTACGGGCGCGGGGTGTCCTACTGCGCCACCTGCGACGGGGCGCTCTACCGCGGCGAGGACGTTTACGTGATAGGCGGCGGGGATTCGGCCGTGCAGGAGGCCCTGTATCTCTCGAAGCTGTGCCGGACGGTCACCGTGGTGCACAGGCGCGACGAGCTCAGGGCGGAGAAGATACTCCAGGAGAGGGCCTTCGCCGCTCCGAACGTGGACTTCCTGTGGGACACCGTGGTGGACGAGATAGCGGGCGACGAGAGCGGCGTCACCGGGCTGAAACTGCGGAACAAGAAGACCGGCGAGCGCTTCACCAGGAAGGTCAGGGGCGTCTTCATCTTCATCGGCCTCGTTCCGCGCACGGACGTGAAGGGCCTGGAGGCGCTGGAGCAGGACGAGCAGGGGTTCATCGTCACGGACAGGCACACCGCCACCAACGTCCCCGGCGTGTTCGCGGCGGGGGACGTGCGCGCGGGCAGCTTCCGCCAGATAGCCACCGCGACGGCGGACGGCTGCGTCGCCAGCCACGGCTGCATAACGCACATCAACTCCATGGATCTGCCCGCCCCTCCGCGGTAGCGACCGCCCTTGACCGCCGCCCAAAGGGCGTTAGAATACCGCCCGACCGCGGAGAGGTGCCGGAGTGGTCGAACGGGCACGGTTGGAAACCGTGTGTGCCCTTAGTGGCACCCAGGGTTCGAATCCCTGTCTCTCCGCCATGAGAAAACCGAAGGCGGGCGCGAGGCCCGCCTTTTTCATTGTCCGCGGGGGCGAGAGGAATCAGGGGAAGAAGCGCCGGAGCTCGGCCGTAAGCTCGGCGGCCGAGAAAGGCTTCTGCAGGAACCCCACCGCGCCTCGTCGCCGGGCTTTCTCGAGACTCTCCTCCACGCTGAAGCCGCTCATGAGCAACACCTTGGCGTCGGGCGATATTTCCTTCAGGCGTCGCAGGCACTCCACGCCGTCCATGTCGGGCATCACCATGTCCAGGAGCACGAGGCCGAAGCGGGAGGGGGAACGGCGGAAGATCTTCACCGCTTCCTCTCCCGAGGGAGCGGAGAGGGCTTTGTACCCCAGGTCCTTCAGGAGCAGGCACATGGAGGAGCGGACGGCCTCCTCGTCGTCCACCACGAGGACGGCATGTTCGGAGGAAGCGGAGCCGTTGTCGGACGGCCGGGGCTCGACCGGGTCCGCTTCGGCCTCCGTCCGGACGGGAAGCAGCACCTCTACGGTGGTGCCCTCGCCCTGCCTGCTGGATATGCGCACGTCGCCCCCGTGGTTCTTCACTATGCCGTAAACGCTTGCCAGGCCGAGCCCCCTTCCGCGGTCGCGGGTGGAGAAGAAGGGCTCGAAGACGTGGTCGAGTATCTCGAGGGGGATGCCCTCGCCGGTGTCGGTTACGGTTATCCTTATGAAGGGGGGAGAGGAGCCGTCCTCGCGGGGCAGGTCGGAAGTGGAGATGGAGAGGACGCCTCCGTCCGGCATGGCCTCGAGCGAATTCCGCACGAGATTGGAGCAGACCGTTGCGAGCCGGTCGGCGTCGCCGAGGACGACGGAGCGGGCGGCGGAAAGGTCCATCTTCAGGGTGACGTTCTCCGGCAGGTCGCCCACGCAGCGGGAGAGGAGGTCGTGCACGTCCACGGGTTCGGAGCGGTAGCTGCCCATTCGGGCGAAGCCGAGGAGTTTGCGGAGCTGCTCGGCGGCCCTTCGGGCGGCGAGTTCCACCTTCTCGGCGGCGAGCGCGGCCGGAGAATCGCCGGAGGTGTGGCGCTTGAGTATGGAGACGTAACCGAGGAGGCCGGTGAGTATGTTGTTGAAATCGTGGGCGATGCCGCCCGCGAGCCTGGCGGCGGCCTCCATCTTCTCCGCCTCGCGGGTCTTGCGCTCGAGCTCTTCCTGGAGCCTGCGGCTCTCCCTCTCGCGGGTCACGTCCCGGGCTACGATGAGGAAGCCGAGTTCCTCGCCGTGTTTGCCGAGCATCTTCATCATGGTGACGGAAAGCACGCGGGCGGTCTTCCCGCTGCGGCGGCCCACCTCGAGGTCGAACTCGACCTTCTCGCCGGCCTCGAGACGGCGTATCCTCTCCAACACCATTTCGCGCGGTATTCCACGGCGGGTGTGGATCTCTATCACGTCCACACCGGGAAACACCTCTTCGCCCAGGTCGAACATCGTCACGGCGGCGGGGTTGAGATGGAGTATGCGGTAGTTCCGGTCTATGGCGACGATGCCGAAATGCGAGGTGGAACGGAGAATGTTGTGCAGCAGGTCCTTCGTTTCCTCGGTTTCTTTCCTGAGGGCGCGCTCGCGGTGGAGTTTCTCCCTCGTCAGCCAGGCGTAGGAGAGGGCGGCGAGACCGAGGGCGAAGACGAGCATGAGGGCGATGACGGACGGCAGGAGAATGCGCTGATGCCCGGCGACCGCGCCTATCATCTCCTCCTCCGACTTCAGGCCCACCAGCCTGTAGCGGGAAGAGGAGAAGGGGAGCGGCAGGACGGCGGCGTAGTAGCGTTCCCCGGCGAGGGTGACGGGCGAGAAAGAGGAGGGGGCGAGGCCGGCCGGCAGGTCGCCCGGGACGGAGGAGCCCGATGCGAGGGGAAGGGTGAAGGAACCCGACTCGTCGGCGAGGACGAGGGAAGAGAAGTCGGAAAAGGGGAAACCGTGAAGCGTTTCCCTGAGCATGGCCGCCGGGTCGGCCGCGAGGAGGACGGGCGGCCGGCCGGGGACGGAGGAAGCGGCGGCGAGCAGAAGAGCGCCCCGCGGGCTCTCGAGGATGAGCGGCCCGCCGCTCCCGAGCGCCCGGCGGACGGAGGCGGCCTGGTCCGCCTTGCCGGGAGGCAGGACGAAATCGTCCCATGCGAGCAGGCGGAGGCCGGAGTGGGCGGTGCGCCGGAATTCCTTCAGGCGGATGCGGAAGTCCTCCGGGGAGAGGGAGGCGGATAGGATGGCGAGGAAGCGGGCGTCGCGCTCGAGGTCGTCGGCGAGGTGGACGAGGGCGCTCCTGATGGCCGAAAGGTCCGCCATGCCGCGATCGCAGGCGGCGCGGAAGCTTTCCTCGCGGACGCCCTTTTCCGCCTCGAGCAGCAGGAAGGCCACCACCGCAGGCAGCAGAGCTGCGAGAACTACGATGGATATCAGTTTTCTCAGACCGATGCCCGTCACACTTTCCGTCCGTGGAGAGGGGAATTCCTACGTGGGATTTTATGTCCTCTGCGAAAGGAAGTCAACAAAAACCGGCGAAGTTTTGTTTTCGTAACTTGCGGAGGGATAAGGGGATAGAGCTTATATTTTCTCGTAAACGCTACATTTGCTCAATTCGATTCAATGGCTCATTCCGCGGGAAAGAGCGAGGTGAAGAAGGCGAAGAGCCTCCGGCCCGCTTCCTGGAGGCGCGGGACGCCGGAAGCGCCGAAGGATATCCTGAGGTGGCCCTCTCCCAGGTCCCCGAAGGCGTCGCCGGGCACGGTGCAGACGCGGGCCTCGCGGAGCATACGGAGGGCGAGCTCCGAGGAGGGCATGGGGTGATCGAAGCGGACGAAGGCGAAGAGCGCGCCGCGGGGCTCCACCCAGTGGAGGCCGGGCAGGGATTCCACCACCGAGGCGAGCGCGCGGCGGCGGGAGAGGAGCTCCCGCCGGTAAGGGGCGAGGAAGGATGTGCCGACGCGCAAGGCCTCGAGGGCCATTTCCTGCGATATGCGGGGCGCGCAGATGAAGAAGGTGTCGTGGACCTTCAACACCTCGCGCGCGAGCGCGGGGGGCGCGGCGAGCCACCCGCAGCGCCAACCCGTCATGGCGTGGGACTTGGAGAAGCTGCCTATGGTAACGGTGCGTCCCCGCGCGGCCGCGAGGGAGCCGATGGAGAGGTGGGGGCGGTCGGCGAAGGCGAGCGAGGCGTACACCTCGTCCGCTATTATCCACAAATCCCTCTCGGCGGCGAGGCGGGCTATGCCCTCGAGGGTCGAGCGGGAATAGACCGCGCCGGTGGGATTGTTGGGGGTGACCACCGTTATCGCCGCGGTGCGGGGGGTTACTGCCGCCGCGAGGGCGTCGAGGTCGGGCTCGTAGCCCTCGGCCTCGATGCAGGGGACCTCAACGGGGACGCAGCCCGCGAGCTG
>QNBY01000036.1 GCA_003644275.1 Planctomycetota bacterium | reverse complement strand
GTGGCGGTGGTGACGACGTTGCCGTAGGCGTCGTACGGAGTGACCGTTATGTTGAAGTTGGAGTTCATCGTCCAGGAGGTGGGATAGCCGCTCAGAGCGAGGGAGCCCACCGTGGTGGACGGGGAGACCGTGACGGGCAACGAGGTGCCGCTGCCGCTGCCGGAGACCGTGACGGTCGTCGTCTCGGCGTTGTAGAAGTGGACGATGACCGGCGTGGCCACGCCGCCGCTAAAGGTGACGCTGGACGGAGCGTCGAAGGCCGTGCCGTTCGGAGAGGCGGAAGGCCCGCTCCAGGTGAGGGACTTGCTCTGGTTGTAGTCCCACATCTTGTTGCCGTAGGTGTCGTAGGCGACGATGGTGGCCGTCACGTTCTGGCCCGCCGTCGGCGAATAGGTGCTGAAGGTGAGCGAGAAGGAAGCGATGGTGTTCTGCGGCTGGACGGTGATGGTGGCGGAGGTGTAGGAAGCGGTGCCCGCAGCGGCGGTGAGTTTGAAGTTATCGGCCGTGGCGGCGGAGGTGCCCGCATAGGTGGACACCTGGAAGACCGCCGTGGCGATGCCGCCGGTGGTGGTGCTCACGCTGGTGAAGCCGCCGGGGCTGCCCACGTTCGGGTTGGTGGCGGCGTCGGGATCGGTCCAGGTGAAGTTGACGGCCGTTCCGTCGGCCACGTTGTTGCCCGCGGCGTCCTGCACCAGGACGGAGAAGGTGACGGTGCCGTTGGCGCGCGGAGTGGTGCTGCTGAGGGAGTTGAGCGTGATGCTGGCGGGCGCGCCGGAGGTGATGGTGGTGTTGGTGGCGGCGGTTCCGGTGGCGGCGCCGTCGGAGCAGGTGATCTTGATGACGGCGGGACGGTTGTAGGAGACGTCGGCCGTCACGCCGGTGTCGGTGGCGTTGCAGTTGCTGGTGTCCACGGTGGTGGTTCCGCTCAGGGTGCCGGAGGTGCCGCTCACCAGGGTGAAGGATATGTTGACGTTGTTGTCGCCGTCGGTGATGTTGCCGTAGGCGTCCTCCGGGGTGATGGTGACGGTGAAGGTGTCATCGGTGGTGTAGGGGCCCGCGGGAGCCGTCACCTCGTAGTGGTCGAGCGCGCCGCCGATGATGTTGATGGCGGGCGAATCGCCGTCGCTGTTGGAGTAGCCGCCGCCGGAGGCGTGGATCTTGATCTGCTCCTTGGCGGTGTAGTTCACGGTGAAGGCGGTGTCGTCCGAGGTGATCACCGCGGTGGTGGTGCCGCCGAGCGTGGAGTCGGGGCTGCCGTCCACGGCGACCACGCTGAGGGTGACGCTGATGCCGGTGGCGAGGGTGGCGATCTTGTTGCCGAACTTGTCCACCGGAGAGACGTTCACGGTGAAGTTGGAGCCGGCGGCGACGTCGGTCGTCGGGGCGTTGTCCACGAGCCAGTAGTCGAGGGCGCCCGGATTGACCGTGACGCTGTCGGGGGTGTAAGGAGCGAGACCGGAGAGGTTGAGGGTGAGGGTTCCGGTCCTGGTGTACCAGATCTGGGTGAAGGTGTAGTTGCCGTCGCCGGCCGGTATGGCGACCGGGCCGGAGGAAGTGCCGTTGTTGAGGGTGCCGCCGTAGGCCGAGCAGGCGTTGTCCACCACGAGGGTGCCGGCGGGCCTGCCGGTGGCGTTATCGTTGCCGTAGGCGTCGTAGCACTTGATGTTGACGGTGAAGTAGTCACCGGCGTTCACCGAGGCGGCGGGGATGTCCACTTCGTAGGAGGCGACGGGCGCGGGCGTCACGGTGAGGTTGAAGGAGCCGGTGGCGGTCCAGCCGCCGTTGGTGATGGAGACGTTGAGAGTGACGGTCTCCACCTTGTAGACGGTGAAGAAGGCCCCGCCGGTGCTGTCGCCGTTGGTGAAGGCGACGGTGCCGGTGGTGTCGGGGACGTCGCCGTTGGGGGAGTTGGAGGGCCGCCCGGGCGCCACGAAGGTGAGCGTGGCGTTGTTGGTGAAGTCGCACTTGTTGCCCCAGTCGTCGTAGAGGGTGGCCACGACGTCGGTGGAGAAGTCGAAGTCATCGCCCGCGACGACGGTGATGGAAGTCGGGGCGAAGGTGACCGTCGTGGGAACGCCGGGCACCGAGTGGATGTGGAAGGGCGACGACGGCGTGCTGCTGGAGACGGTGAAGCTGTAGTCGCCGGAGTGGTAGGAGTAGAGGGTGATGTCGGCCACGCCGTTGGTGAAGGTGGCGTTCGCGCTGGTGAGGGCGGTGGCGGAGCCGTCGGGAGCGTCGGGGTTGCTGGGCGACCAGGTGACGTTGACCGTCTTGTTGCCGTTGAAGTTGGCGATGTTGCCGTACTTGTCGCGCATGGTGATGCGGACGGTGAAGCCGTTGCCGTTGGTGACGTCGGCGGCGTTGGCCGCGCTGGAGCCGTCGCCCGAGCCGCTGTTGTAGCCGTTGCCGGTGGTTATCCACGCGGCGCGGTTGTCGAAGGTGTAGGCGGGCTGGGCGGGATCGTCGGACGGCGCGGTGCCGGCCTGGAGCTTGACGCCCTGGGGCGCGGTGGTGGCCGTTATGGCCCCGCCGTTGGCGGACAGCGTTATGGCGCCGCGGTTGTTGTTGGGCGGAGCGGTGTCCCATGCACCGGTGGTGTTGACGTTGAGGACGACGGTGGCCGTACCGGTGGAGTCGGTGGTGACTATGCCGTCATCGGCCGTGCCGCTGCTCTCGGTCCAGGAGTCGAAGATGCTGACCGTGCCGCCGTCGAGCGAGTCGTCCACGTTGAAGGTCACGTCCACGCCGGGGATGGCGTTGCCGTAGGCGTCGAGCACCTGGGCCTGGATGGTGACCGTGGTGGCGCTGTCGAGGTCGACGAGGTAGTCGCTGGTGAACGCGGGCGACACGAAGGACAGGGAGTTGGCCGCCGGGTTCGGGTTGATGGTGAAGGAGGCCGCGTCCCACGTCCAGGAGGAGCCGTTGTTGGTGGTGTCGTTGTCCGTCTGGACCTTGTTGTCGGAGGCCCGGACGAACTCGTCGTAGTCCACCGCGCCGGATGCGGGCAGGTCGGCCGTAAGGGCGAGCGTCCGCGAGGAGCCCGCGTTCACGAAGGTGAAGGGCACGGCCGTCACCGCACCGTTGGCGAAGGTGAGAGAGGTGGGAACCGTGGCGGAGGAGCCGTTCGGGCTGTCGCCGATGGCGGTTCCGCTCCACCAGTTGAGGTCGGAGCCGGAGGTGGTGCCCACGGTGAGGTTGCCGATGTTGGTGGAGTCGAAGAAGCGCGCCGTGTTGCCGTAGGAGTCGTAGGCGGTGATGGAGGCGATCGTGGCGGCGACGCCCGCGGTGTAAGGCGCGGAGTCCACTATCTTGAAGTACTTGGCGGCGCCCGGAACCACCGTGATGACCGGCGAGGAATCGGAGCGGGTCACGCCGAGGTAGGTGATGGAGGCGGTGACCACGAAGTCGTCGCCGGCGGAGGTGGAGACCACGAAGGGCACCCAGGCCCAGCCGTGCGAGTTGTAGGTGGTGTAGGCGGTGGTGCCGTAGGAGGCGCCGTTGAGGGATATCTGGGTGTTGCCGTTGTTGGGCGAGGTGGAGGCCTCATGGTCGGAGACCGTCCAGCTCACGTTCACGCCGGGGATGACGAGGATGGGGTTGCCGATGCTGTCCCACAGCCTGGCCATCACCCAGATGACGCGGTAGTCCGCGGAGAGGTTCACGTCGGAGGTGTTGGTGTAGTAGGAGATCTGGTCGGGGTTGTTCGGGTTGGGATCAACGCCCGTCCAGGTGGGAGCGTCGGGATAGGAGGAGGAGGTCCCGTCGTAGTAGCCGTTGTCGAGGTAGGGCTTGCCGATGTCCACCGCGCCGCCGGCGCCGGTGACGGGCTCGCTCTTGAGGACGAATATCTCGACCTGAGGCAGGTTCGGGACGACCTGGTAGTTCCACTGCGTGACGAGGCTCGTCGCAGCGGCGAAGCTGAGGGAGTGGGCCGGATAGCTGCCGGCTCCGGCCGGGTTGGTCGGGTTGCCTATCTCGACGTTGATGTCCACGGTGTCGTCGGGCGCGGTGCGCGCGAGCGTGGTGGTGCCTTCGTAGACGGTGAAGGTCGGGTTGCCCGCGGTGAGGTTGAGGTAGACGTTGCCCGCGAGTTCGACCGTGGCGTTCTCCGAGGTGCCGGAGACGGTCTCGCCGGTGTAGCCGGTTACGTTGGTGGCCCCCGTTATGTGGGTTCCCTGCGGCGAGGTGCCGCCGAGCGCCTCGGTGAGCTTGAAGTTGATCTTGGCGTAGGCGTCGATACCGCTGTCGCCGTCGACGGTGGAGCCCCACGCGTCGGTGAAGGAGACGACGCAGGTGTAGGACTGGCCGGTGAGCATGTCCACCGTGCCGTCCGAGCCCATGTTGCCCGTGACGCGGTCGTAGTTGTCGTCGTCGAGGGCGTCGGGGGTGGAGACGGTGGCGGTGTGATCGACGGCCACGCCGACTATGCGCGGGTCGAGCACTACGGTCTGGCTGACCACGGTGGTGTAGTTGGGCGCGGGCAGCGTGTAGTTGTTGCCGGAGTTGGAGAGGCTCGCGCTGTAGAGGTACTGGGAGAAGTCGAGCCCGCCGTGCGCGCTGGTGGGATCGGGCACGATGTCTATGTGGGTGGCGGGCGAGGAGTTGGCGTTGGCGATGTAGAACCGCCCGGTGGCGGAGTCGTAGTAGATGGTGATTATGTTGGACGGGTTGTCGCCGTAGCCCATGTAGCCGTTGGCCGGGTTCGCGTCGTTGTCGAACGCGAGGTTGTACTTGTTCATGAAGGTGGACAGGGCCGGGGTGAGCGTCTCGTCGAGGAGGACGTCCGGGTTGTCGTTCTTGTAGAGCTGGATGTAGGTGTTGTGGGACATACCCGTGGTGTTCTCGATGTTGGCACTGTGCGGGGCCGCTCGGTCGGGTATGGTTCCGGCCTTGTCTATGGCGAACCAGGTCTGGCCGTAGTAGTTGGTCGTGTCGAGGGTGACGTTGTTGACGGTGGTGTCGAGGTAACCGTCACGGCGCACGGTGATGTTGAAGGGCGCGGCGGTGGGATCGAGGGCCAGGAAGGCCACCGTCCGGCCGTTGATGTAGGTCTGGGCCGCGGCGCCGTAGGAGTAGTAGGTGCTCGCGGAGCTCATCTGGCCGTGGTCGGAGGGAGTTCCGAAGACGGGCGCGGAATAGCCCGTGGCGTAGGTGACGCCGGCCGAGAAGGTGAGCGAGCTTATGGGCAGGTCGTTGCCGAGGATGTCCTGCACGCCGACGAGGACGGCGTTGTAGGGCATGCCGTAGTCGTTCTGGTGGTTGTAGGTGCCGGCGGCCGCGCCGTGCTCGATGCCGAGGACGCGCTGGGTGGTCCAGTTGGAGACCGTGACGTCCACGTTGTAGATCGGGGTGACGACGAAGCCGGGCCTCGAGACCTGAATGGTGCAGGGGAAGCCGGGCACGTTGAGGAGCGGGAGGTAGTAGTGGTTGACGCCAGCCACGGCGCCGTCGCCGATCGGGCCCACGGCGCCCGTCCAGCCGACGGACCAGTTGGGGAAGGCGGCGGCGGGCAGGAGGGCGCCCGCACCGACGGCGGCGACGGAGATGTTGCCGTCGATGGTGATGTTGTTACCGAGCTCGTCCGTCACCTTGGCGAGGCGGGCGGCGAACTTGAGGCCGGGGCCGTCTATCTCGTTGGTGAGGGTGCCCGGCGGGGTGTCCATGTAAACGAGGTTGTAGTTGTTGGCGACGGTAGGATCAATGTCGGCGGTCGCCGTGGTGGCGGCGAAGCCGGGGAAGTACTTGAAGGGCACGCCTGCGTCGAAGTGGCCTGCCACTATGCCGCCCGCGGTGGTGGTGGGATCGGCGTCGTAGACGGCGAGGTACACCGTGCCGGTGGGCGACATGTTGCGCCTCATCATGGAGAGGTCGCCGGTCGCGGTGAAGTCCATGTGGTTGTACTGCTCGCCGTTGGCGGGAACCGCGGCGGGCGTGAACATGTTGAAGGTTCCGGTGGAGGTGTATTCCTCGGTGCAGACGCCGTAGGTGGCGCCGTCGGTGACCACGCGGACGGTGTAGATGATGCCGTTCGTGTTTTCGACGGTGGCGGCGTACCGGTTGGTGAGCGCGGAGTCCACGGCGAGGGTGGTGACGGTGGTCCAGTTGGGAGAGAAGGTTCCGGCGGCCGGGACGGAGGCGTCGAGGAAGCCGGGCTGGTGGAGGACGACGGCCGCGTTGAAGGTGGAGGGAATCGCCAGGTAAACGGTGTTGGTGGCGCTGTCGTAGTAGTAGCCGCCGGAGAAGGCCGCGGGGAGCATGGAGGCGTTCACGAACGAGCCGCCGTTCAGGGTGAGGGTGGAGGCGGGCGCTGCGGTGCGCCAGTTCTCGGTGTCGGCGATGGCGAGCGTGTCGAGCTCGGTGGGTATGCCGTTGTTCACGAGGAACTGGGCGTTGTAGCTCAGGGCCGGGCCGTTGCCCGCGGCGAGGTCGAAGATGAGGTCGGTCACCGCGGTGTTGCTGACGGTGAAGGCGGTGGCCGGGGTGCTTTCGATGTAGCCCTCGTGGCGCACGGTCACGCCGACCGCGGCGGCCGCGGTGGGCGCGACGTAGAGGTAGCCGTCGCTGCCGTACACGTAGAACATGCGGCTGCCGCCCGCCGAACCGAGGATGGTGGTGCCGGTGTTGGTTATGTCGTTGCCGCTGAACCACACCCGGGTGTAGATGCCCGAGACGCCGTCGGCGGCGTTGCCGGAGACGATGGGTATGGAGTTGCCGAACTGGTCCTCGAGCGTGGTGAGGCGCCAGGCGAAGAGCATACCGGTGTTGACGAAGTAATCGAGGGTGTAGGGGCAGTCCTTGGCGCCCGCGCCGTCGTAGATCTCGGCGTAGTTGACCTCGGAGCGGTCGATGGCGGTGGGTATGGGGATGTCCTTGCGGACGAAGCCCTCGCGGGTGACGCGGATGTAGTCCGTTCCCGCGCCGCCGCCGGAGACGCGCATCCAGGCGTGCTGGTTGTAGATCTCGTAGGAGGTGAGGGTGACGCCGCCCACGCCGGTTATGGCGAGCCTGCCGGTGGTGACGTCGGTGGGATCCATGTGGAGGTTGTCCTGCGACCAGTAGTTGGCGTTCTTCTCGAACTGGTGGTCGAGGTCCCAGAGGATGAGCGGATACTGGATGCCCGTGTCCCACAGGTTGGTGTAGGGGCTGGGAGAGTAGACGGGATGCGAATAGCCGCCCAGACCGCCGGAGGGGTTGGCGACTATCTGCTGCTGGTTGCTGGTGTCGACGGTGAAGGCGATGTCCTTGTAGCGCATTCCGGGGATGTCGATGCGCACCTGGCCGCTGCCTCCGCCGATGGGCAGGTAAACGACGCCGCCGTTGTTGGTGGCCTCGGTACCGTAGAGGACGGCCGAGAGGCCGGCCCCCGCGTTGAGGGAGAAGCTGGACTGCGTGTAGTCGGCGGGGCAGCTGAAGGTGATGCCGGTGGCTCCGGCCCGGCCGACGAGCTCACACTGGAGCGCGCCGACGGGCACTATGAAGGTGTACTTCAGGCCGTTGCCGTTCTCGAAGGAGGGGGAGTAGTGGTTGGCGGGGCTGTCGATCGCGAGGGTGGAGACTGTGGTCCAGTTCGCGCTCACGGTCGTGATGTCGCAGTCGAGGTAGCCGGGGTGCCGGACGGTGACGGAACCGGTGGTGGAGTTGTCCAGCGCCATGTACACGTTGGCGCCGTCGAAGTAGTAGCCGCCCGCGGCCGCGGCGGGGATGGCGGCGTCGGGCATGAAGGCGAGGCCGCCGCCCGTGCTCATCGAGGAGGTGCGGCCGCTGGAGTTCCACAGCGAGGTGACGTCGGCCTCGGTGTACATGGTGCCGTGGAGGTAGACGTTGTAGTTGAGCTGGACGTGCGAGCCGCCGTTCAGGGTGGTGAAGTTCTGCTGGGCCGCAGCGGGATTGAGATTGGCGATCACGATGGCCGCGCTCTGCTGGAAGCCGTTGTGCCTCACGGCCACGTTGAGAGGCGGCACAAGCGTCGCGGCATCGGCGGGAATGAGGAGCACGCTGTTGGAGTAGGCGTAACTCTGGGTGGACTCGAGTGCGAGAGTGGAGCCGGCGCCGATGTCGTAGATGGAGGTCCAGAGCGTGGAAGTGGCGGTGTCGCCGATGGGCATGGAGTTGGCGAACTGGTCCTCCAGGTTGTCGAGGCGCAGGAGGAAGGGCATGCCGCCGCTGGTCCAGTAGGTGGCGCCGCCGGTGGAGGTGACGTCGTATATCTCGGCGGTGGACTGGCCGCCGTTCAGAGGCGGGTTATTGATGGTGATGGAGGTGTCGCAGAAGCCGTTGTAGCTCACGATGAGGGTGGTGGGCGAGCCGTCGAAGCGGAGATAGGCCTGGTGGTTTGCGCCGAGCACCTCCGCGTGGTTGACGGTGGGAGCGACGCCGCCGCTGTAGGAGAAAGCGAGCGTGCCGGCGGTGAGGGCGGCCTGCGACATGGTGATGGGGGTGCTGACGAAGTTGCCGTCGTCCTCCACCTCGTGGTCGATGTCGAGCACGCGGAGGCGGTAGAGGATGCCCGTCTCCCAGAGGTTGGTGTAGCCGGTGGGAGCGTAGAGGGGATGCGAATAGCCGGCCAGGCCGCCGGACGGATTGGCCACTATCTCCTGCTGGTAGGAGGTGGAGAGCGAGAAGGTGATGTTCTTGTAGAGCATGCCCGCGATGGTGATGCAGAAGGTGTCGTTGGGGGAGGTGACCACTTGAGCCGCGATGTAGAC
>QNBY01000035.1 GCA_003644275.1 Planctomycetota bacterium | reverse complement strand
CGCCGACGTAGTGGAGCTGCTCACCGGCAAGGCCGAGATAAGGGAGTTCCGCTCCCTCGCCGCGGAGCTGGAGCGCCGGGTGGGATCGCCGGTGTGGTGGCTCGTGGCGGGCTCCGAGCTGGGAGAGACGCCCCCGGAGGACCTGCCGGGCCGGGCGCTCGCCCTCTTCCTGCGCTCGTTCGACGCCGAGGCCGAGGGTACGCCTCCGCCCTGGTGGAGGTCGCTCTACGCGGCGGACGCGCTCGATCCCTCGCCCCGCAGGGTGAAGGATCCGCTCCTGCCCCTGCGCATGTTCGGGTTCATGCCGGTGGACGACCCGTGGGACATCCTGCGCCGCGCCTTCCGCCGGGGGGACGGGCGCACCGTGTCGCTCGCCCTCGCGGACGAGGACGCGGCCAAGCGGTTCTTCGATTCCTTCAGGGAATGAGGGGGATCATTCCTCCGGGCGGGGGAGGGAGACCTTCTTCGCGCCGGGCGGGAGCGTGAGGCGGCGCGTCCAAACGGGGAACTGACAGCCCGTTCCGATGGGGGGGAAGAAGAAGCGCTCGCCGGTGCGCAGGTCGTGCCTGACGAGCCTGTCGATCCCGTTCACCACGGCCACGTACACCAGATAGCGGCCGTCCGGGGAGAACGAGGGCTGGCATTCGGTGAGCTCGGGATCGGACACGGGTTGGGGTTCGCCCTCTCCGATCACGCCTATGTATATGTCGTCGTCGCGCCGGAAGGCGAAGTGCTCGCCGTCGGGGGCGAAGGCCGGATCGCGGCTGTGGCCGGTGCGGTAGGCCGTGATGGGATGCTCGCCGCTCCCGTCGGAGGACACCATCATTATCTGGATGGGCGTCCGCTCCACGCCCTTGGGGACTCCCTCGAAGATGATGTGCTTGCCGTCCGGCGACCAGGCGGGCTGGTTCACCACCACCCCGCGGGTGAGGCGCAGCACCTCGCCGCTCCCGAAGTCGTAGGTGTAGAGGTAGGCGTAGGAGGCGAACAGGGCCGCGTAGGCTATCCTGGCGCCGTCGGGGGAGAAGGCCGGATCGAGGTTCGTCTTGCCGGTCACGGGAAGCCATTTCTCCCGGCCGGTGTTCAGGTCGAACAGCGCGACGGTGCGGTCTATGTCTTCCTTCAGGCGGGTGTAGGCGATGACGTTCCCGTCCGGGCTCACGTCCGGGTTCATCTCCTCGCATGAGTTGAAGGTCAAGCGCCAGCACTGCGAGCCGTCCGGGCGGAGGGCGTAGATTTCGTAGCTGCCTGAGAGGTTCGCGCTCACGACGATCCAGCCCCATCTATCGTACACCTTGGCGCGGAGGTATTCCTTGAGGGGGCGGGAGAGGCCGCTCTCGTCGGCCTTGGCCAGCGCGGCCTCGAAGTTCCCGTCGTCCAGAAGGGGGACGAAGTCCTCTTCCACCCGGGCGAGCTTCTCCTTCACCTCGTCGAGCCTTTTCCTCACCTCCGCTTCCTCGCGCTTCCGTCCCGCGGCGGCGAGATAGTCGGCGAGCGCCTCGCAGCGGTCTATCTCGCCCGCCTCGAGGTGCGCCACGGCCCGGGCCGCCACCTCCCTGTAGAAGGACTCCACCTTCATGATCCTCACGGCGAGGAAAGCGGCCGCGAGCAGGACGACGAGCGCGGAAAGGGCGACGACGAGGCGGTTCATGGGCGGTTCACCTCACCTGGACGAGCAAGAGGAAGAGTTTGTCTCCGGAGCTCCACTTGAAGGAGACGGGCGGAGGGGCGTCGCCTTTCACTTCGAAGCTTTCCTCAATGATGCAGGTGCTCACCCTCGGCTGCTGCACCGCGCCGCCGGGAGTCTCGAACTCGTCCATCCCCTCGAGCGTCCAGCGTTCCATCTGGAGGGCGACCTTGGCCCCCGTCGGCGTCTCCTTGAGTTTGAGGACGAACTCGGTTCCGCAGTACAGCACGTCGGTTATCGTCTCGTAGGCGGCGGCGAGGGTGGCGACGCGGGCGGTGTAGTCCGAGACGTAGCGGACGCTCTGAAGGTCCGCCACGAGCGCCGAGCGGTCCGGGCGCAGGGTGACGGTGGAGAAGAAGGCCGTCGAGGCGCCTGCGGCCTCCATCGCGGCGGTCGAGATCTCGGTGAACTCGTCGTCGGCGAGTTCCTTCGCGTCCTCCTTGAGCTCGAACAGCGCTATCGTCACGGCGTAGCGCTCGCGCCGGGGCATGAGCGCGACGAGGGCCGCTTCCACGCGGTAGAGCACCTCCGGCGTGTTGCGCGCGGCGAGCTTGCCGTCGCCCGCGGGCGCCAGGAAACGGTCCTCCACCCAGTTGCCGGGGCCGGTCTCGTTGTAGATGTACTGTATCAGGTCGTCCATATCGGGCAGCTCGTCGGCGATGTAGGTGTAGCGCTCGTCGTCGGGCACGTTCCACCCGAGCACGGGAATCCTCAAGGTGTGAGGCCCTACGAGGGCGCTCACGTCGAATATCCTGCTCTGGATTTCCTGCTCCCGGTTGGGGGCTTCTTCGGCTCCGGGAGAGCCCGCCCAAAACAAGAGGCAGCAGAGGGCGAGCAGAAAGGCCGCCGCCGGATTTTTCATCGTTTCCTCCTTTTCATTTGCTCCGGCCATTATACCGACGCTCGCGGCGGTGCATCCCTTCCATGGAAGGTTATTGCTCTTCCCTTTTCAAGCACGGCGTGGTATAATTACCCACCGCCTCGGCGGGCGGGTATGGTCGTCGTATCCTGCGGGCGGCTCGACGGCAGAAATAACTTGACAAAACGCCCGCTTCAAACTATAGTTATCACCAACCGGAAAACGGTGTCGTTCCGCCCGTCGCAAAAGAACCCTCTCAGCGGGAGCCGGCGATGAACTACCTTCGCAGGTTTTACCTTGAACGCGAGATCAAGAGGCTCGAAGAGCGCATTTCCGCTTCGCCCCAGCCCAACGATTTCATCAAGATACTCCCCCTCTACATCGAGCTGGGGGAAATACCGAAGGCGGAGGAGATGAAGCGCAGGGCGCGGCAGCTCTACCCCGCGCTCGACCTCTCGCGGATACCTCTCGACAAACCGGAGAAGGCCCCCGATTTCGACTTCTCCAAGGAAATAGAGGACGTGAGGATGGAGCTCGCGGCCAACCCGAGCCCGTGGCTCTACGGGAGGCTCGCGCGCCTTTACCTCGACTCCGGGGCGGTGGAGAAGGCGGAGGAGACGGCGAAGGACGCGCTGAACCTCTTTCCGTCCCATCCGTACCCTTACGTCCTTCTGGCGGAGATAGCGGTCATGCGCAACGACCGGCAGTCCGCCGCGAAGTTCTTCGACCTGGCGGTGCGCTACGACAGCAGCTCCGCGGTCTCCATCGTGCACTTGGCGGAGTATTACCAGGAGGTCCGTGACTTCGACCGCACGAGGAAGCTCCTGGAGATGCTGCTTCTGCCGCATCGCTCCGTCTCCGTGAGCGAACCGCCCAAGGCTCCGCCCGCGCCGCAGGACATCACGGGCCCGGCGGCGAGGGACACCGCGCCCGCGCCGCCCGCTGCGGAGCCGAAGAAGCTGAGGGAATCCGGGCGGTTGGAATCCGCGCTCGACCACGCCCTCAGCGAGGGCGGTCCGGAGGACCCCCGCTACGTGTCCTACGTGACGAGCCTGAAGACGCTGAGCTTTCTGCAGGGCGTCGTGATAATCGACAAGGAAGGCAAGGTCCTCGCTTCCGATCTCCCCTACGCGCTCTCCGAAGACGACGTCAGATCGGCCCTCAACAACCTCTGGCTCACCTCGATGACGCAGGCGAAGCAAATGATGCTCGGCTCCTACCGCTATTCCGCTTTCGAGGGAGAGTCCGGCGGTTTCTTCATATTCCAGGCGCCCGAATGTGTGGTGGGCCTGCTCTTCGACAAGAGACGCCGTCTCGACAGGGAGCAGCAAGAGATTTTCGAGTTCTGCAGGCAACTGTTTTCATGAGCGGGGGAACCCATGCGCGATACGCTTAGCCTGATCAACGGCTTTCGAGGCATCCGCGGCTCCATGATAATGAGCAAGGACGGTTTCCTCATAGTCGCCGACGTGAAAGACCGCACCGACGTGGAATCCATAGCCGCCTATGCCTCGGCCATTATCATCGAGATAAACCGTGCCTGGCCCAAGCTGAACATAGGCGAGTTCAAGATGTTCAGCGTCACCGGCGACGAGGGAAGGATCATCTTCTACAACACAGGAAGGGCCGTGCTCGTCGTCTTCCTGGATCTGTCGGTCAAGATGACGATATTCGAGGACGAGCTCCGGTCCGCCGCGCGGGAGATCGAGCGAAAGATCAAGTTCTGACACCCGCGGAGGGCAAATGGTCCAGATAAACTTCGCAGCGAGGGAAATCAACTGCAAAATCGTTTATTACGGTCCGGGCCGCAGCGGCAAAACCACCAACCTGGAGCAGATACACGCCACCTCGCCCAAGAAGTGCGTAGGAGAGATGGTTTCCATCGCCACCGAAACGGACAGGACGCTGTTCTTCGATTTCCTGCCGCTCGACATAGGCAAGGTGGCGGGGATGCAGGTCCGTTTTCAGCTCTACACCGTCCCCGGCCAGGTGTACTACAACGCCACGAGGAAACTCGTCCTCCAGGGGGTGGACGGGGTGGTGTTCGTCGCCGATTCGCAGAGGGCGATGTTCGAGGAGAACGTCGAATCCCTTCAGAACCTCTTCGACAACCTGCGGGAGAACGGCTACGATCCCGATACCATCCCGCTGGTGATGCAGTGGAACAAGCAGGACCTTCCCGACCTGACACCCATCGAGGAGCTGGAGGCCAAGCTCAACCCGAAGGGGCTTCCCTCCAACGGGGCCGTGGCCATCCACGGGAAGGGCGTTTTCGAGAGCCTCAAGAAGATAGCCTACTTGGTGCTGGAGAAGCTCAACAAGGAATACGGCGGCGGCAAGAAGGAAGAGGAGGAAAAGAAAGCCGCCGAGGCCGCCGAGAGGAAGGCCGTGGCGGCGGCTTCGCCCAAGGCGCCCGCCGCCGTTGGTGCTCCCGTTGCCGCCGCTTCAGCGAAGCCGCCCGCTCCTCCCGCGCCGAAGAAGGCGGTTCCGCCGCCCCCGCCGCCCAAGAAGGCGAAACTGCCCAAGGCCCCGCCGAGGCCGCGCCCGCCCGCTCCCGTGGCGGCGAAGAAGGCCCGGCAGGAAAAGGCCGAGGCGGCCGGCGGCAAGTGGATATGGATCCTCGTGGCCGCCGGCGTGGCAGCCATTTTCGTGCTCATAGGTATCGTTATAAAGTCGGCCCTGTGACGTCCCGCTTCCCGAAGGAGTTCCAGAGATGAAGGATTCCGAAAAGCTCAGAAAACGCCGCCTGATCTTCTACGAAAACGACATACGCGAGATCAACGACATACTCCAAAACTTCCTCGAGGCATCCAAGGCCAAGGCCGCCATCCTGATAGACATCGACGGCCATCTCGTCACCCGCCGGGGTGACACCCAGAACATAGACATCACCTCCGTAGCCGCGCTCGTGGCGGGCAGTTTCGCCTCCACAAAACAAGTCGCCAGCCTCCTCGGCGAGCCGGAGTTCTCGGTGCTCTTCCACCAGGGCAAGCACGAGTCCATCCACATCAGCCTCATCGCCGAGAGGACGATGCTCGTCATACTATTCAACGACAACACCACCATAGGCATGGTAAGACTGTACGCAAACGAGGTGGCCCGCAAGATAGAGGAGGTCCTGGAGCGGCAGACCGCCTCCGAGCCCGAGCTTTCCGAAGACCTCGCCGGAGAGGCCAAGGACAAGCTGGAGGATCTCTTCAGCGAGTAGCTCCCCGCGCCCTTCGCTCCAGGGAGGGATATATAGCAGATGGGCTTCAAAGGCGACCTGACTACCTTCAATCTCGCCAACATCTTCCAGACTCTGTCAATGAATCGCCAGACTGGGATGCTGGCGATATTCCGCAAGGACGGCAAGGCCAACGGCTACGTCCTGTTCGAGGATGGGCAGATAAAGCAGGTCGCCACCACCGACACCTTCCGCCTCCGGCTGGGCGAGGTGCTGCTCAAGATGGGCCTCATAACGTCGGAGGACCTCGAGCGCGCCCTGGCCATCCAGAAGACCACCGGCGAAAAACTGGGCTCCATCCTCACAAGGATGGGCTCCATAGACGAGAAGCAGATAGTGGAGGCCCTCCGCTATCAGCAGGAGGAGACGCTCTACGAGCTCTTCGAGTGGGACGAGGCCCTCTTCGAGTTCACCGAGACGCCCGACACCTCCGTCTTCGACGAGGACATAGGGCACTTCGGTCTCGTCTTCAACACCAACTCCATCCTCATGGAGGCGATGCGGCGCCTCGACGAGTGGAACCGCATCAGGGCCTACATACCCACCGACGACGAGATACCGGTCGTCGTCCGCAAGCCCCCCGCCGACACGCTCGACGACCACCAGGAAGTCATCCTAAACCTGATAAACGGCATTAACACCGTCCGCAAGATATGCGCCCTCTCGTTCTGCGGGAAGTTCACCACCTGCCAGATAATCGCCGAGTTCATCAAGGAAGGCCACGTCCGCCTGAAGGAGATATCCGAGCTCATCCAGACGGGCTACGACTGCCTGCGTAATTCGTATTACGAGGAAGGCATCTCCATCCTGTCCCTCGTGCTCTCGCGGGACTACTGGGAGCCGGAGGTGGTGGAGAGGCTCGCCGAAGCCTACCGCGCCATCGGGGACAACGACGAGGCGGTGCGCCTGTTCCGCGAGGTGAGGGACTACTACTACGAGCAGGGCGACTTCGAGCAGGCGGTAAGGTGCCAGATGGAGATCGTCAACCTGCTTCCGGGCGACTGGCGGGAGAGGATGCTTCTCGGCGACTACGACATAGCCGCCGGGCAGAACGCGAGGGGAGCCGAGGAATACCGCCACGCCAGGAAGCTGATAAACCGCAACGAGAATCCGGAGAGCTTCATAGAGGTATCCGAGAAGCTCTGTTCCATCACTCCCACCGACTACTCCCTCCACGAGCAGATAGCGGAAGCCTACCTGCAGGTCGGCAAGAAGGAAGAGGCGCTGAAGCACCTGTCCGAGCTGGCGGTTCTCTATGCCGGGCGGGGCAACTACAAGGCCGCCATCAACCTCTACAACCGGATGATAACGATAGCGCCCGAGGCGGAGGAATACCGCGCCCGGCTCGAACAGATGGTGGACCTGGAAGGCAGGCGCCGGAAGCGGCGGTTGCGCATAATCCGCCTTTGCGTCATGCTGGTGCTCGTGCTCTCGGTGGCCGCCATCGTGCTGGGTTACATCATGCACGCCCGCTCGGAGTACGCCCGCGTCGAGAACCGGGCGGACAGCCTCGCGGCCTCCGGCGACTTCGACGCGGCCATAAAGGAAATCGAGGACTTCCTGGTCGCCTTCCCCTTCTCCAGCGTGGGCTCCAAGGCCGTCAAGAAGATCGAGGAATTGGGCAACAGGGCGGCCCGCCTGAAGAGGGAGCAGCGCGAACGGGAGAAGAAGGTGCGCCGCGACGCGGTGAGACGCGCCGAGGAACTGGCGAAAGCGGCGAAGGCGGACCCGAAACATCTTCCCGTGGAGAAACTGCTCGCGGAGGTGTCGGCCGCGCTGGAGAAGGCCCGCTATCCCGAGGAGAAGGAGATACTCTCCGCCGCCTTGGACGAGTTGAAGGCGCTGAAGGCAAGAATAGACTCCCTCGTCGCGGACGCCAAGGCCCGCCTCGCTTCCGGGCAGTATTCCGACGCTCACGCGATGATAGTGTCGTTGAGAGACTCGTGGCCGTTGAGCACTACGGTCGCGGCCCTGAAGGTGCCCCTGCTCGTGGAATGCACCCTGCCGGACGACGCCGTGGTGTCCGTGAACGGCGAGGAAGCCGGGGCCGTTCCGCGCCTCCTCGAGCTGGACCCGGAGAAGGAAGTAACCGTGACCATATCCGCGCCGGGGTTCGAGCCCGCCGTGTTCAAGCTCAAGCCCCGCTCGCGGTGGAACCTGGTGGTGACGCTGGAGCGCAAGCCGCTGTGGAGCGTGAAGCTGAGCCCGCTGTCGCTGCTCCAGAGCCCGGCGCTCGTGGAGGACGGCAAGGTGTTCGTGGTGTCGCGCGAGGGGAGGATATTCTCGCTCGACGCCGCCACCGGCCGGGTTCTGCACACCACCGATCTGGCGACGCTTTCGGGTTCGCCCGACGCGATACACGACGTGACGGCCGCCTCCGCCCTATCGAACGGAGTGTTGTTCATCCCCTCCCTGGACGGGTTCCTCTACGCCGTGGACACGTCGAGCTGGAGGCTGCTGTGGCGCTATTCCGCCGGGGATTTCATCCGTTGCGCCCCCATAGTGTTCCACCACCGCCTCGTCCACAAGGACGTGGTGGTGTTCGGGGCGGACGACGGCGCTCTGCGCTGCCTGCTCGCCGAGAACGGAGAGGAAGTCTGGACGTTCCGGGCGAAGGGCCCCATCGTCGCCGCTCCCGTGCTTGCGGGCGACCGGCTCTTCGTGGGCTCGCGCGATTCGACCCTCTACACCCTCTCCACGGCGGACGGCAAGGTGGTGGGGAAGATATCCACCTCCGGGCCGATACTGGCTTCCCCCCTCCTGATGGACGGCAGGCTCTACTTCGGCAACAGCGCGGGCGACTTCTACGTGGTGGACGCCTCCTCCTACGAGATACTCTCCTGCGTGCGGTTGGCCCCCTCCGGCGTCTTCGACACCGCTCCCGTCCTGTTCGGAGGGCTCGTGGTGGCGGCCTGTTCCGGGAAGCGCGGCACCGGGGTTCCCGGCCGCCCCTTCCTCG
>QNBY01000324.1 GCA_003644275.1 Planctomycetota bacterium | reverse complement strand
GAAGGGTGGAGGAGGGAGAGCCCGGGCTGTTGCTCCGCACCGCGGCGGGCGGAACGCGCCGTCTCATAATGCTCGAAGGGGATCCCCTGCCCCGCATCTGCTGAAGAACCGTCCTGCGAACGCGCCGTATAATGCGCTCCGAAAACAAGGAGGAAGGCGCATGAAGGCCATGCTGCTTCTGAAGCAGGGCGAGCCCCTCGTCCTGAAGGACATACCCGAACCCGTCCCCGGCCCCACCCAGTTGAAGATAGAGGTCCACGTCTGCGGCGTGTGCCGCACCGACCTGCACGTGGTGGACGGCGACCTGACCGAGCCCAACCTTCCGCTCGTCCCGGGCCACCAGATAGTGGGTACGGTGGTGGAGTGCGGCTCGGAGGTGAAGGGCTTCCGGCCCGGCGACCGCGTCGGCGTGCCGTGGCTGGGGGGAAGCTGCGGGAAATGCGAGTACTGCCTGTCGGGGCGGGAGAACCTGTGCGACGAGGCCCGCTACACCGGCTACCAGGTGGACGGCGGGTTCGCGGAATACTGCACGGCGGACGAACGCTTCTGCTTTCCCATACCGGAGGGCTACCCCGACCTGCAGGCCGCTCCCCTGCTCTGCGCCGGGCTCATCGGCTACCGTTCCTACCGGATGGCGGGCGAGGGGAAGCGCATAGGGCTCTACGGCTTCGGCGCGGCCGCCCACATAATCGCGCAGGTGGCCCGCTGGGAGGGGCGCGAGGTGTACGCCTTCACCCGCCCCGGCGACGAGCGCGCCAAGCGGTTCGCCCGAGAGCTGGGGGCCGTGTGGGCGGGGGACTCCACCGAGGCCCCGCCGGAGGGGCTGGACTCCGCAATCATCTTCGCGCCGGTGGGCGAACTGGTGCCCCTCGCCCTGAAGGCGGTGAAGCGCGGCGGGACGGTGGTTTGCGCCGGAATATACATGAGCGACATACCCTCGTTTCCCTACTCGCTTCTGTGGGAGGAAAGGGTGCTCCGCTCGGTGGCCAACCTGACGAGGGAGGACGGCGTCGGCTTTATGGAGATAGCGCCGAAGGTGCCCGTGAAGACCACCGTCACCCCTTATCCCCTCGAGAGGGCCAACGAGGCGCTCGACGACCTGCGGGCGGGCAGGTTCGACGGCGCGGCGGTCATCGTGGTGAAGGAAGGGGCTCAGGGCGGCGAGTAAGCCTCGCCGAAGCAGCGTCTCAGGAACGCCCTCCAGCGGCGGCGGCATTGCTCGTCGTCGATGGAGTAGGTGTCGTTGTGGTTCCCCCTTATCTCCATGAATTCCTTGGGCTCGTTCGCAAGCTCGAAGAGACGCCGCCCCAGCCGGTAGGGGACGAGGGTGTCGGCGGGGCCGTGTATCACCATCACCGGGCAGCGCACGTCCGCTATCTTCGAGGCGTTGTCGAAACGGGTGCGGACGATGAGCGAGACGGGGAAGACGGGAAACATCCTGCGGGCCATGTCCTTCACGGAGGTGAAGGTGGACTCCAGCACGAGCCCGGCGGGGTTCACCTTCGGCGCGAGGTGGCAGGCCGGGCCGCCGCCGAGGGACCGGCCCCATATCACTATCTTCTCCGGCGGCACGCCTTCCTTCTCCGTCAGCCATTTCCAGGCGGCCTCGGCGTCGAGGTACACCCCGCGCTCGGTGGGGCGGCCCTCGCTCTCGCCGTAGCCGCGGTAGTCGGGAAGCAGGGCGTTCACGCCCAGCGAGTGCAGGAAGGCCAGGTAGGGTATCCTCTGGGTGTTGTTGCCCGCGTTGCCGTGGAAAAAGAGCACCCAGAAGGGAGAGGCCGGGTTCCTCACCACCCAGGCGGCGATCCGGACGCCGTCCGCGGCGGTGAGGCGCACCCTCTCGAACGGGAGCCCGTAGTCGGCGGGCGTCGCGTTGTAGCCCTTCTTCGGGAAGAAGATGAGCCTGTTCTGGAACAGGTAGAGCAACACGCAAAGGATGGCGTAGACGCCTACCGCGCCGATGAGGATACGCACCGTCATCTCCCGTATCGCCGTCTTCTCCAATGCAGGCCGCCCGCCGTCAGTAGTTTTCCCTCACCCAAGCGGCCCATTCGTCCATCACGTCGGTGTACTTCACGCCGATGGCGTCCCGGAAGGCCTGGGCCTGCGATTTCGTGCGCTTCACGATGCGGATGAAGAGCTCGAGCTTCCTCGGGCCGTAGGCGTTCTTTATCCAGTCTATGAGGCTCCAGGCCACCAGGCGCTCCATCGCCCCGAGCCTGGAGACGTTCAACTCCCCGAAGTCGGTTATCTTCGGGTATCTCTTCCTCCTGACGAGCGCCTTCACCCTCTTGCGGAGGTGGCGGCCGGAGAGCCCCGACGTTCCGAGCGCCTCGTCGTTGCAGTTGTTGGCGACGTTGTCGAATATCTCGTACTCGAGATAGTGAGCGAATCCCTCCCAGAACCAGTCGGGAAGCCCGCCATCCACGAAGCCCTTGTATTCCTCCACCATGAGCAGGCCGAGGTTGAAGACGATGGCCTGATAGAGGGTCTTGTCGTCCCCCCG
>QNBY01000323.1 GCA_003644275.1 Planctomycetota bacterium | reverse complement strand
TTCGGCACATGAGCGTCGCGCAAGGCGTCCGCTTCGACCCCTGGATGGTCCGCGGCCTCGACTACTACACCGGCCCCGTCTTCGAGGCCGTGCTTCCCGATCTCCCCCACATGGGCAGTCTCGCGGGCGGCGGCAGGTACGACGGCCTGATCGGCCTCTTCCTCGGCAGAGACGTCCCCGCCGTGGGCGTCACGGTGGGCCTGGACAGGATATTCACCGCCCTCGAGCAGCTCGGCCGCATCTCCGGCCGCTCCACCAGGGCGAAGGCGCTCGTGGCGGTCTTCGACGCCGAACGCTTCCCCCACGCCCAGAGGACGGCGGCCGCCCTCCGCGCCGCGGGCGTCCCCGTCGCGCTCTATCCCGCGCCCGACAGGCTGAAGAAGCAGTTCCGCTACGCCTCGCGCCTCGGCGTGAGGTACGTCGTCCTCGTCGGCCCCGATGAGGCGGAGAAGGGCCTCGTCGCCGTGAAGGACCTCACCACCGGCGACCAACAGACCATGCCCCTGGAGGACGCGACTCGCCTCCTCGAAAAGGCCGATTGACCGGAAGAAAAGGAAGGATTCACTTCCCCGTCGCGAGCGCCCTCGCAACCAGGAATTCCCCGCCTCCCCACGAGAGCAGCTCCCCGGCCGCAGGCAATCCCCCCTCCGCCGCGCGGGCGTCCGCGTAGCACTCCAACACTTCCCCTATGAACACCGTGTGCGTGGGAAGCTCCACCTCGCGCACCACCCTGCACTCCAGGTTCAGAAGGCACTCGGCCACCAGCGCCGTCCCCGTCGCCTCCCCCCGGAAGGCGGTGAGCCCCAGCCGCTCGAACTTGTCCCCGTCCCTCCCGCTCACGCTCCCCGCCGCCATAACCTTCTCCACCAGAGCGGCGGGCGGAACGTTCAGCCCGAAGGCCCCCGTCTCGCGCACGAGCCCGAAAGTGTGCCTCGACGGCCTCAACGCCACGTAAACCATCGGAGGCTCCGAGTTCACCACCCCCGTCCAGGCAGCCGCGGCGAAGCCCCTCCGCCCGTCCGCCTCGCCGCTCGAGGCCAGCACGCAGGGCAGGGGACACAACAGCGGCCGCGCTCCGAGCCTCACCTTCCCTTCCATCCCCTCACTTCTCCGGTTCGTGGTAGAACAGTATGCCCGGCACGGGGAAGTCCCCCCCCGTTCCGGCGTCGTACCGCATCCGCAGCACCAGGAACGGCTCCCCGTCGTTCGCGATGAACAGCTCGAAACGGTGCAGCCCCGGCTCCAGCTTCACCTTCGCGTAGGTGTTGGGATCCGGCCTGTCCCGCATCTGGAGGTTGTCGGCTATCGCCGCCCCGTCTATCCGGAGCCTCAGCCGCGCCGACATGGTCATGTGGAAGGAGTACTCGCCCGCCTCCGGCACAAGGAACAGCCCCTCGTACTTCAGGGAGTACACCGGCTCCTTTATCTTCTTCGGAAGCGAGCCCATCTCGAACTTCGCGTCTATCCCCCGCACCACCTCTTCCTTCACGCGGCGGCTGAAGTACAGGTCGGAATACAGCGTCCGCTTCAGCCCCTTCGCGAGAGTCCCTTTTCTCATCCGCGACGTCACTTCGCCTATGAGCCCCAGCCACTTCTCGTCCAGCTCCCCTTCCAGGTGGAGCTTCCTTATCCGCGCGAAACCCAGGTCCCGCATCTCGAAGCTCGACGGCCGCCCCGCCGTCCGCCCTTCGAGCAACTTCTTCCCGTCCACCGTCAGAAGCCCGCCGCCGCCGCTCGCCACGACGCGCAGGCGGTGTACGAACCCGTCCATTCTGATGGCGAACCCCGTCTTGTTCACCGAGAAGGCGTCCCACAGCTTCTTCTCGTCGAAGGAAGGAATTATGCCCCCCGTCCCGTTGAAGGAGTTCACCCCGAACCAGCTTCCCCCCAACCGGAAGCACACCGAGTTGGGCCGGTCGTTCCGGTACTCCGCCCTCATCTCCGCGTGGCGGGCGAACACCGCGAAGTGGTGCAGGCCCTTGCGGTAGCTGGAGTCCTCCCCCACCGCGAGCTCGCCGCCGCCCGCCCGCCAGACCTCCGGGTCGAACGCGAAGTCCGCCATCTGGAGGGGATCGTCGAAATCGTAGTCGAACGCCACGTATCCCGCGTCCGTCACCGACACCTTCCCGCGGAAAAACCGCGTGACCCCCGCCGTCTCCAGCCTCGCGCGCGCCATCCTCCCCTCTATGAACGCCTGTTTCGCCGTCACCACCTCCGATTCCCCGAACTCGTCCTTCAGCCTCTTGCCCGTCTCGAGCACGCGCCCGTACTCGCCCTTCTCGAACGCCTCCTCGAACTTCCTCAGAAGCGCTACGGCGAACCGGTTCAGAAGCATGCGCCGGTACTTCTTCTTCACGGCGTCGAACGAACCCGCCGCCGCCCCGAACTTCTCCGCTTCCTCCGCCGCCTTGTCCGCGTCGTAGAACCGCCCGCTGAAGAGCAGGTACACAGCCAGGGCGTGAAGCCCCGCCCCCTTCTGTTCCGGTTTGGGCCGCTTCATGATCAC
>QNBY01000322.1 GCA_003644275.1 Planctomycetota bacterium | reverse complement strand
AGACGCCGGTCTTCAAGCGGCTGGTGCACGACGAGGCGGTCCCGCCGTCCCGGTACGCCTCGATACAGGAGAAGACGGCCTCCCTCGTGGGGAGGACGGGCGTCACCGCCACCGACCTGAAACCGGCCGGCAAAGTGAAGATAGACGGCGTGCTCTACGACGCGAGCAGCAAGGGCGATTTCATTCCGAAGGGGAGGAAGGTGAAGGTGGTCGATCACGGCTTCTCCATAGTGGTGGAGGAGGAGATCTGATGGAGACGTTCTTCAACGAGACGACCTGCTTCATCTATCTCGCCGCTGCCTTCGTGCTCATTGTCGCCGAGGCGTTCATACCGTCCCTCGGCACGCTTTCCATCCTGGCCGCCGTGTTCGCCGCAGGCGCCGTAACCAGCGGTTTCTACGCGGACACGACGCTCGGCTTCGTGGTGCTGGGAGTGGTGATAGTGGTGTTTCCGCTGCTGGTGGTCGCCCTTTTCAGGAACCTCGACAGGCTGCCGGTGGGCAAGAGGCTCATACCGCCCGAACCCGAAGTTCCCCGTATGAGGGAGCTGGAGGAGCTCCGCACGCTGGAGGGCAAGGAAGGGGTTTCCTTGACACCCCTCATGCCTTCTGGTATAGTAAAAGTGGCCGGAAAGCGCATAGACGCGCTCACGGAAGGCGAATTCATCGAGCGCAATACCGCGGTGAGGGTGGTCCGGGTGGAAGGCACCCGCGTCTTCGTCCGCAAGAAGGAGTGATAGAGATGGAACACCTGCTGAGGGCCGAGAGCGGTTTGCTCGTGGTGGGGCTCGTGGTGGTCGGGATAATCGGCCTGATCGTCCTGATCATCGTCCTCAACTATCTGTCGTTGTGGGCGCAGTCCATCTTTTCGCGCGCCGGGATAGGGATGCTGGACTTCATCCGCATGTCCATCCGCGGCATCAATCCCAAGGCGATCCTCATCGCGCGCATCATGTCCATCAAGGCGGGGCTGGACATTCCCGTGTCGCGGCTGGAGGCCCACTACAAGGCGGGCGGGAACATCCGCAGCGTGGTGAGGGCCTTGATCGCGGCGAAGAACGCCAACATTCCCCTCACCTTCGACGAGGCGACGGCGATAGACCTCGCCGGGCGCGACGTTCTGGACTCCGTGCGCACGAGCGTGAACCCGCGGGTGATAGACGCGCCGGATCCGTCCTACGGGGTCACGGAGATATCGGCGAAGACGCGCGACGGCATCGAACTGAGGGCCAAGGCCCGGGTAACGGTGAGGGCCAACATAAAGCGGCTCATCGGAGGCGCCACCGAGGCCACCATCATAGCGAGGGTGAGCGAGGGCATCGTGTCGGCCATCGGCTCCGCGGCGTCCTACAAGGAAGTGCTGGAGAACCCCGACAAGATATCCGAGGCGGTGCTCCGGAAGGGGCTGGATTCCGGCACCGCCTTCGAGATACTCTCCATAGACATAGCCGACGTGGACGTGGGGCGCAACATAGGGGCCCAGCTCCGGGCGGACCAGGCCGAGGCGGACAAGCGGGTGGCCCAGGCCAAGGCGGAGGGAAGGCGCGCCATGGCGGTGGCCAAGGAGCGGGAGATGAAGGCCAAGCTGGTGGCGAACCAGGCGAAGCTGACGGCCGCCCGCGCGGAGATACCCCGCGCCATCGCCGACGCCCTCTCGAACGGCAAGATAACCCTCATGCAGTACTATTCCCTCAAGAACATCCAGGCGGACACCGACATGAGGACGGCCATATCCAACATGGAGAGCTCCGGCGCGCTCGTGAAGCAGCAAGCGGCCAAGAAATAAGGGAGCGGCGGATTGTTCCAGGCGGCGAACATAGGCGATCTCATAGGCGTAATCATCACCGCGCTCGTGGTGGTGGCCTCGCTGTTCGCCGACAAGAAGAAGAAGGCGAAAGCCCGCGGCGGCAGGCCCGCGGGCGGCGCCGGAGCCCGGGCCGCCGGGCCTCCCAAGCCCCAGCGCCCGAAGGAAGAAGTGCCTTCCTTCGAGGAGATATTCTCATCCCTCTTCAAGGAGGAAAAGAAGGACGCCGCCGAACCGGCGCCTTCGAAGCCCTCCCCTCCCCCGCCTCCCGAGCCCGCCGTGGCGGCCGCAGCGACCGCGACGGCTCCGGCCGGAACCATTCGCCGCAGCCTCGAAAAACTCTCCCAGCGCGAGAAGGACGCCGAGGAAGCCTTCCGGTTCCAGGACTACTCCAGCGCCCCCGACCGCCAGGACGTCTCCCGGCAACCGGTCTTCACGGTGGAGCTGGGTGACATAGGCGACAATCTGGGCGACATAAACGTGAACCTGGGAGACGTGGAGGTGGAGCTCGGCGACGTGGGCGACCGGGTGTCGGACTGGGAGCGCGGCGAGAAGATGCCCCATCCCGAGAGCCTCCCCCCCATGATGAGGGCCGTGATTCTCTACGAGCTGCTGAGCCCCCCCACGGCCTTCAGGAAACGCTCCCCCCTGCCCGCTTTCTACCTCTCATCGCCGAGCGGGAAGTAGTAAGGCTCTTTCTTCCATT
>QNBY01000321.1 GCA_003644275.1 Planctomycetota bacterium | reverse complement strand
GGTTCTCGTGGTGGAAGACGTGGCCGAGATACGCGAGCTGCTCATGGAGGGGCTCTCCAGCGCAGGCTACAACGTGCTCGGAGCGGCGGACGCGGAACATGCCATAGCGATTGCGGACGGTTTTCCGGTGGAGATAGACGCGCTGATAACCGATGTGGTGCTGCCGGGGATAGACGGGAGCGAGCTGGCCGACAGGCTGGCCGGAAAGCACCCTGGGATGCGCGTGCTGTTCACCTCCGGGCACCTTCCGACGATGCTGAAGATGTCCGGTAACGCGTGGTTCCTCCAGAAGCCGTTCGAGATGTCCACGATGCTCAAGGTGCTGGAGGAACTGCTGGAAGACGGACGCGGCACGAAGGAGCGAGAAGAATGACGGGAAAGAAGGACTTTCTGCGCGAGGAGATAAGGCACCTGTCGCTGGAAGACACGCGGGACCTCGTGTCGCTGGTGGAGAAGATGGAGGACACCGCCTTCCAGGCCCGGAACCTGTCGCGGGCGGCGGCTCTCTACGCGCGGATGCTCGAGGACAGGGGATGCACCGTGATCCTGTGTCTGGCGGGTTCGCTGTTCAGCGCGGGTCTGAAGAGGCTGGTGTGCGAGATGGTGGAGAACGACATGGTGGACGCGATAGTCTCCACCGGGGCCATCATCGTGGACCAGGACTTCTTCGAGGGGCTCGGCTTCCGGCACTACAAGGGCACGCCGAACGTGGACGACGGGCTTCTGCGGAACCTGCACATAGACCGGATATACGACACCTACATAGACGAGGACGACCTGCGGGTGTGCGACATGACCGTAGCGACGATAGCCGACTCGCTGGAGCCGCGGCCCTATTCCTCGCGGGAGTTCATCCGCGAGATGGGGCGGTGGCTGGAGGAGAACGGGAAGGGCGAGGGCTCGGTGGTGCTGGCCGCCTACCGGAAGGACGTTCCGATATTCGTTCCCGCCTTCAGCGACTGCAGCGCGGGCTTCGGGCTCGTGTTCCACCAGTGGAGGAGGCGCGGGGAGGAGTGCGTGACCATAGACAGCGTGAAGGACTTCCTGGAGCTGACGAGGCTGAAGATAGCGTCGGAGCAGACCGGGCTGTTGATGGTGGGCGGCGGCGTTCCGAAGAACTTCGCGCAGGACGTGGTCGTGGCGGCCGAGGTGCTGGGCTACGAGGTTCCGATGCACAAGTACGCCGTGCAGATAACCGTGGCGGACGAGCGCGACGGGGGCCTGTCGGGCTCGACGCTGAAGGAGGCGAATTCCTGGGGGAAGGTGGACACGGGCAACGAGCAGATGGTGTTCGCGGAGGCCACGCTGGCCCTTCCGCTGATAGCGGGCTACGCCTACCACAAGGGGGCGCACGAGGGCCGCGAGGCGCGGAGGCTCTCGGCCTCGCTGGAGAAGATAGCCGCCAACCTCTGATCGCGGCGCGACGTACAAAGGAGAGAAAAAAAGCCCCGCCGGAGGCGGGGCTTTTCCTTTACGGTCGGACGGGCCGCGTCATTCGAACGACAGCAGGCGCCTGAAGACGGCCCGCAATCCGCTCGAACGGCGCAGCGCGGAGGCGGGCTCGGGCGAGAGGGCGTAGTAGAGGCCGACGAGGGAGGAGGTGACGGCGCTCTCGGCGAGGGAGGCGTCCCTGGCGGAAGTGAGCGTTCGGACCGCTTCCGCGGAGAGGGAGCCGAAGGCCGCGGTGGCCACGAAGCAGCCGCCGCCCGCGCCGGTGGAGACGGAAGCGTCGTAGGAAGCGGAGGGCGGGGCGGGAGGCAGGCCGGGAGCGGGTACGGGGGACACCTTCATCTCGGAAGCGGGCTTCACGGGCATCAACGCCGACGTGACGAGTTTCACGGGCCTGAAGGCGTATATCCAGCAGGCGTTGAAGGGAGGCAGGGTCGAGGAGGTGTCCATCTTGACGTAGCCGTTCGTGGTGGGATCGTAGAGGTAAACGTCGGTGGAGACGGCGGGGGGCAGGCCGGACTCGGTCATGTCGATCTTGTTCAGGGGGTTGTTCTGATCCAGGAGGGGAGCGATGATGCCCTTTTCCTCGTCGAGCAGCACGAAGAGGGAGTTGAGGGAGATGGCGCGGGGGTAAGGCTCTCCCACCATGTTCCAGCCCGCCTCGAGCGGGAGGACGAGGACGTCGTTACGGGGGATCATACCGGACAGGGTGATGTCGGTGTCGGAGGAATCGGCTTTCTTTCCTATGAGCCACGCGCCCACGCCGGGCTTCCACGGGTTCAGGCAGAAGCTGGGATATTCGAGGTAGGAGGAAGAAGCGGGATCGTAGAGGAACATTCTGACCTTGGTGGGGTCGTAGGCAGTCGTGTTGGAGTCCGCCTTCGCGCCCGTCGTGGTTGAGGCGGCGAGGAAGGGGTTCACGAACTGCTCCCAGGGATCGGGAGAATAGAAGACGGGATAGAGGGGGAAGGCCACCATTTGGTACTGGTCGGAAGGCACGGTGAAGGTGTAGGACTTGAGTTGATAGGGAGAGAGGGAGGCCTGGCGGGTGCCGCCGTAAGC
>QNBY01000034.1 GCA_003644275.1 Planctomycetota bacterium | reverse complement strand
CACATCAAGAGCAAGTTCGCCTACGCCGGCATATCGCACATCGAGATCGAGCGCAAGTCGGACGACGACCCGGCGAAGGTGACGGTCCACGCGGCCCGGCCGGGCGTGGTGATAGGCAAGAAGGGCGTGAACATCGAGCAGCTCCGCGCCGACCTGGAGAAGATAGCGGGCCGGCCGGTGCAGGTGGACGCCGTCGAGGTGAAGAACCCTGAGGCCAACGCGCAGCTTCTGGCCGAGACGGTGGCCGACCAGCTCTCGAGGCGCATCAGCTTCCGCCGCGCCATGAAGCGCACCATCGAGCAGGCGAGGAACGCGGGCGTGAAGGGCATAAAGATCATGTGCGCGGGCAGGCTCGGCGGCGCGGAGATGTCCCGCCGCGAGCACTACACCGTGGGCAGGCTCCCGCTCAGCACGCTCGACGCCGACATAGACTACGGCTTCACCGAGGCCAAGACCCCCTACGGCCACATAGGCGTGAAGGTGTGGGTCTATCACGGGCAGGTGGACCGTTCCGGGCGAGGCCCGAAGGAGTAAGTCATGGTTCTCATGCCGAAACGAGTCAAGTACCGCAAGCAGCAGCGCGGCCGCATCCGCGGGAACGCCACGAGGGGCAACACCGTCGAGTTCGGCGAGTGGGGCATCCAGGCGCTCGAGCGCGGTTACATAACGGCCCGCCAGATAGAGGCGGCGCGCGTGGCCCTCAACCGCGCCATAGGCGGAGTGGGGCAGTTCTGGCTGAGGATTTTCCCGCACAAGCCCGTCACCGCGAAGCCCAACGAGACGCGAATGGGCAAGGGCAAGGGCGACGTGAAGGAATGGGTGGCGGTGGTGAAGCCGGGGACGATCATCTTCGAGCTGTCCGCGGTGTCCGAGAACCTCGCCAGGCTCGCCTTCAACCGCCAGGCCCACAAGCTGCCCCTGAAGGTCCGCCTTGTCAGGAGGAAACACGCATGAGCAGGATCACGAGGGAGCTCAGGGAGAAGGACAGCGACACGCTCCGCAAGGAGCTCGAGGAATACCGCCGCGAATTGTTCAACCTGCGCTACAAGTCCGTCACGGACCACATCGAGCGCAACTCCGACTTCCGTTTCTACCGGCGGCAGATAGCGAGGATACTCACCATCCTTCGGGAGCGTGAGCTGAACGAAGAGGTCGAACGATGAAAGAGCGCGGCAACCGCAAGAAGGTGATAGGCGTGGTGGCGAGCGACAAGATGGACAAGACCATCACCGTGCGCGTGGAGCGGCTCGTCAAGCACCCGCTTTACAAGAAATACATCCGGCGCTGGACGGCGTTGAAGGCCCACGACGAGAAGAACGAGGCCGCAGTCGGGGACACGGTCGAGATAATGGAGACCCGGCCCCTCAGCAAGACGAAGCGCTGGCGCCTTGTCCGCATCGTGCAGAAGAAAGAGATATAGGGACGGAGCGGTGCCATGATCCAGATGCAGACTATGCTCGATGTCGCCGACAACTCCGGCGCGAAACAGGTGAGGTGCATCAAGGTGCTCGGCAGCACCGGACGCCGTTATGCGCGGGTGGGCGACATAATCGTTGTGAGCGCCCGTAAGGTGGCTCCCAACGGCTCGATAAAGCAGGGCGACGTGCTGAAGGCCGTCGTCGTCAGGACCAAGGCTCCCATCAAGCGCGAGGACGGCTCCGTCCTGCGCTTCGACGACAACGCGGCCGTGATAATCGACGACGCCGGGAACCCCAAGGGCACCCGCATCTTCGGCGCCGTGGCCCGCGAGCTCAGAAGCCGGAAGTTCATGAAGATCATCTCCCTCGCGGCCGAGGTGGTCTAACGGAGGCCCGTCATGCTCAAGAAGAAGAACGAACGCATAAAGACAAGGCTGAGGAAGGGCGACCTCGTGCAGGTCGTCTGCGGCGCCGAGTCCGGCGCGCGCGACCCCCGCAAGGCCGACAGGAACGACCTCGGCGGCAGGGGCAGGATAAAGAGCATCGACCGGCGCACCGGCAGGGTGGTGGTCGAAGGCCTCAACATGCGCAAGAAGGCCGTCCGCCCCGACCCCAACAGGAACAGGCCCGGCGGCATCATCGACGTCGAGGGCTCCATCCACATCTCCAACGTCATGCTGGTGTGTCCCAAGTGCGACATGCCCGTCCGCGTCGGAGTGAAGGTCCTCGGCAACGGAAAGAAGGCCCGCGTGTGCAAGAAGTGCGGGTCGAAGATAGGCGAGGAGTATTGAGAATGGCCAGGCTCTACGAGCTGTACGTGAAGGAGATAAGGCCCCGCCTCATGGAGAGGCTCGGCTTCGGCAACGTGCACGAGGTGCCGCGCCTCAGGAAGATCACCCTCAACATAGGGACCGGCTACGAGGGAACCCAGGACAAGAAGGTGATCGACGAGGCCGTGAGGACGCTGAGGACCATCACCGGCCAGCATCCCGTCGTCACCAAGGCCCGCAAGGCGGTGTCCAACTTCCGCATCCGGCAGGGCTACCCCATCGGCGTGAAGGTAACCCTGCGGGGCAAGATGATGTACGAGTTCCTCGACAGGCTCATAAGCCTCAGCATCCCCCGCATCAAGGACTTCCGCGGCCTGAATCCCCGGTCCTTCGACGGCCGCGGCAACTATTCCTTCGGGATAACCGAGCAGAGCATATTCCCCGAGGTGGACCTCGACAAGATCGAGCACACCCTCGGAATGGACATAACCTTCACCATCTCCGGCGGCAGCGACCGCTGTTCCTACGCGCTGCTGAGGGAGTTCGGAATGCCCTTCCGCCGGGACGGTGACGCGCTTCACGGTTACGAGGTAGAAAAAGCGACAGCCACGGAGTTGCTATGACCAGAAAGTGCCTGATCGAAAAACACAAGCGGGAACCCAAGTACCGGACGAGGAAGTACAACCGGTGCGCCCTCTGCGGCAGGGCGAGGGCCTACTACCGCAAGTTCGACATATGCCGTTGCTGCCTTCGCAAGCTGGCGCTCGAGGGCGTGATTCCCGGCCTCAAGAAGGCCAGTTGGTGATGGGGGGGCCGCGATGAGCATGAACGATCCGATAGCGGACATGTTGACCCGCATACGCAACGCGAACGCCGTCTACCACAAGACCGTGGAGATGGCCTCGTCGAGGATGAAGGCGGGCATCGCCGACGTCCTCAAGCGCGAAGGGTTCATAGAGGACTACAAGGTGGTGGAGGCGAGCCCGTCGCCCCTGCTCAAGATATACCTGAAGTACGGACCCCACCGGGAGAAGGTCATCAGGCATATCGAGAAGGTGAGCAAGGGGGGCCGGCGCGTGTACACCAGCGTGGACGACCTCAAGCCGGTGCTGAAGGGCCTCGGCATAGCCGTCCTCTCCACCGACAAGGGCATCCTCTCCGACAGGGAGGCCAGGAAGCTCCGGGTCGGCGGGGAGATAATCTGCCGCGTCTGGTAAGGAGCTGCCATGTCCAGGATAGGCAAGAAACCGATACCGATACCGGCGGGCGTGGAGATAACCGTCGGCAAGGACAAGATAACCGTGAAGGGGCCGAAGGGGACGCTCGAGCGGGAGTACCCCGCCGACAAGGTCGCCTTCGAGCTGGACGAGGCCAACAAGGTCCTCGTGGTGAAGCGGTTCGACGACAGCAAGCCCAGCCGGGCCTTTCACGGCTTGTGGCGCGCGCTCGTCAACAACATGGTGATAGGCGTCTCCGAGGGCTTCAAGAAGGTGCTCGAGATAGTGGGAACCGGATACCGCGCCCAGGCCCGGGGCAAGAAGCTCACGCTCCAGATAGGCTTCAGCCATCCGGTGGAGTTCGAGATGCCTCCCGGCCTCGAAGTCCAGACCCCGGCGCCCACCCAGATAATCATCGCCGGCTGCGACAAGCAGGCAGTGGGACAGATGGCGGCGAACATACGGGCCGTCCGTCCGCCCGAGCCCTACAAGGGCAAGGGCATCCGCTACCAGGGCGAGTACGTGAGGCGTCTCGCCGGCAAGAGCTTCGGCAGCGCGGGCAGCTAAGGCAGGGCAGGAGAGCGAAATGGATCCCATCCTCAAGAAGAGAAGGAACAGGGCACGCAGGCGCATTCGCGTCCGCAAGAAGGTTTACGGCACCGCCGAGCGCCCCAGGCTTTCCGTCTACCGCAGCCTGAGGCACATCTATTGCCAGATAATAGACGACGACGCGGGCCGCACGCTGGTGTCGGCCTCCACCATGTCGAAGGAGATACGCGACTCCCTCTCCAAGGGAGGCGGGAACGTGGCGGCGGCGGAGCTGGTGGGGAAGCTCATCGCCGAGAAGGCGAAGGCGGCCGGCATAGAGAAGGTCGTCTTCGACCGCGGTCCCTACAAGTTCCACGGCCGCGTGAAGGCGCTGGCCGAGAAGGCCCGTGAGGGCGGGCTCATCTTCTAGGAGGACGATGTGGCAAGGCAACCGTTTCCCAACTCTCAGGACAGCGAATACGCCGAAACCGTCGTCGCGATAAAGCGCACCGCCGCGGTGGTGAAGGGCGGAAGGCGCTTCTCCTTCAGCGCGCTCGTCGTGGTGGGCGACAAGAAGGGCCGCGTCGGCTTCGGATACGGCAAGGCGAGGGAAGTCGCCGAGGCCATACGGAAGGGCAGCGCCGAGGCGAAGAAGAAGATGGTGAAGATCCCCATGAGGGACGACACCATCCCGCACGAGATAGTCGGCAAGTTCGGCGCCACCCGCGTGAAACTCATCCCCGCCGGCCCCGGCACCGGCGTCATCGCCGGAGCGGCGGCGCGCGCCGTCCTGGGCAACGCCGGCATCGTCAACATACTCACCAAGGTCCACGGCAGCACCAACCCGATGAACGTGGTGAAGGCGACGATGAACGGGCTTCTGAACCTCAGGACGAGGGAACAGGTGGCGAAGCTGAGAGGAGTGAAGATCTGATGGACCTTCAGAGACTGAAAGAACTCGCTCCCAAGCGCCGCAGGCGCAAGCGCGTAGGTTGCGGGCCCGGCTCGGGCCACGGCAAGACCGCATGCAGGGGCCACAAGGGCCAGAAGTCCAGGAGCGGCGGCGCCCGCCCGAAGCATTCCTTCGAGGGCGGCTCCATGCCCCTCTTCCGGCGCGTGCCCAAGCGCGGCTTCTCCAACGCGCCCCACAAGAAGGTGTTCGAGTACGTCAACGTCGGCAGCCTCGCCGTCTTCGAGGCCGGGACCGAGGTGACGGCGGAGCTCCTCCGCGCGAGGAGGCTCGTCAGGCGCAACCATCCCGTGAAGATCCTCGGTGAAGGCGAACTCGACAGGCCGCTCACCGTCAGGGCCGCGGCGTTCACCAAGACCGCCCGCGAGAAGATCGAGAAGGCCGGCGGCAAGGCGGAGGTCGTCGGCTGATGTTCTCGTCGTTCGCGAACATCTTCAAGATCCCCGACCTGCGGAAGAAGATATTCTTCACGCTGCTCATCGTCGCGTTCTTCCGCCTCGGCTGCTTCATACCGGTGCCCGGCATAGACGTAGCGGCGCTCAAGGCGCTGTTCGAGAGCATCGCCGGAAGCGCCGACAACGTGCTCGGCGGAAGCCTCATCGCCTTGAGCACGCTGTTCACCGGCGGGGCGATAGCGAACGCGGCCATATTCGGCCTGGGCGTCATGCCCTACATATCCGCCTCCATCATCTTCCAGGTGCTCACGGTGGTGTGGCCGTCGCTGCAGGCGCTCTCCAAGGAAGGCGAGACCGGCCGCAAGAAGATACAGCAGTACGTCCGCATAACCACGGTGGGCCTGTCCTTCTTCCAGGCGATGATCATCTGCGTCGGCCTCACCCAGCTTTCCTCCTAGGGCCGTCCCATAGTCAGCGCGGCGTCGGCCGGGAGCTTCGTCATACTGGGCTCGCTCATCATCACCACCGGCTGTATGCTGCTGATGTGGCTCGGCGAGCAGATCGACGAATACGGCATAGGCAACGGCATCTCCATGATCATCATGGTGGGCATCGTGGCCCGCTTCGTGCCGGCCATCTACAACGTGCTCAGCCGCACCGAGATAACCTCCATCACCGGCACCGAGGGCACCCTGGGCATATTCCAGATAATCGTGATGCTGGCGCTGTTCGGGGTGATGATACTGGCGACGGTGATGATAACGCGGGGCCAGCGGCGGATTCCCATCCAGCAGGCCCGCAGGACCCGCGGGAACCGCGTGTACGGCGGGCAGCGCACCTACCTGCCCATCGGGGTGAACATGGTCAACGTCATCCCCATCATCTTCGCCCAGGCGCTGTTCATCCTCCCCAACTCGCTGGCGGCCCTCGAGAAGAGCAACGCCGGCAACCTGCTGGGATACATAGGCCACTTCTTCTCGTACTTCCAGTTCGGGAAGTTCTGGTACACCGTGCTGTACATACTGCTCATCATCTTCTTCTCGTACTTCTACGCCGCCATCACCTTCAAGCCCGACGAGGTGGCGGACAGGATGAAGCAGTACGGCAACTTCATACCCGGCATACGGCCCGGCAGGCAGACGGAGGAGTACCTCGAGAGGATACTCACCCACGTCACCATGTTCGGCGCGGTGTGCCTTGCGGGCATAGCGATAGTGCCCATGTTCGCCAGCAAGGCGTTCGGCATGAGCTACGTCGTCACCGGCTTCTTCGGCGGCACCGGCCTGCTCATCGTGGTGGGCGTGGCGCTCGACCTGATGCAGAAGATAGAGAGCCACCTGCTCATGCACAACTACGAGGGCTTCCTCAAGAAGGGCAAGCTCAAGGGCAGGAGAGGTTGACGCGGTGAGTACGGCCGTCGTGTTGCTCGGGCCCCCCGGCGCGGGGAAGGGGACGCAGGCGAAGCACATTGAGCGGCGCTTCGGCCTCGTCCACATCTCCACGGGCGACATGCTCCGGGCGGCGGTCGCCGAGGGAAGCGAGCTCGGACGCTGCGCCGAGGGCTACATGAAGCGCGGCGAGCTGGTGCCCGACGAGCTCATCATAGAGATGATACTCGAGCGGATAGCCCGTCCCGACTGCGGGAAGGGCTACATGCTGGACGGTTTCCCGCGCACGCTCGCCCAGGCCGAGGCCCTCGATGCGAGCCTCGCCGAGCGTGGCGGGCGGATAGATCTCGCCATCCTCTTCACCTGCGATCCCGAGGCGATCGTGGAGAGGATGTCCGGCAGGCGCGTCTGCCCCACCTGCGGGGCGGTGTTCCACCTGGCGCACAACCCGCCCGCGAAGCCGGGCGTGTGCGACCGCGACGGGACGCCGCTGGTGCTCAGGCCGGACGACAGGCCGGAGGTCGTGCGCAAGAGGCTCGAGGTTTACGAGGAGAACACCGCGCCCGTGGCGGAGTTCTACCGCAAGCGCGGCGTGCTCGCAGAGGTCGACGCTTCGAGACCTATCCCGGAGGTCACCGCTGCAGTGGATCGGCTCCTTGAAGCCGTGACGAGGGATAGTTGATAAGACTGAAGAACGCGGCCCAGCTCAAGAAGATGCGGGCGGCGGGACTCATCGTCGCCGAGGTGCTGGAAGGCCTTCGGGACGTCGTCCGGCCCGGCGTCACCACGCGCGAGCTCGACGAGTTCGCCGCCGAGGTGATAGCCTCCCGCGGCGCGGAGCCCGCCTTCAAGGGCGTCCGCGGCCCGTCGGACGTGCCGCCCTTCCCGGCGGTGATATGCGCCTCGGTGAACGAGGAGCTCGTCCACGGCGTGCCGTCGTCGCGCGTGTTGCAGGAAGGCGACATAGTGACGGTGGACGTGGGCTGCAAACTGGACGGCTTCTACGGCGACGCGGCCCGCACCTACCCCGTGGGGCGCATATCGCCGGAGGCCGAACGCCTGGTGGAGACCACCCGCGAGTGCCTCGAGGCGGCGATAGCCCGCTGCAGGCCGGGCAACTGGCTGTTCGACATCTCGAGGGCGGTCGAGCGGCTGGCCCGGAGCCGCGGCTACTCCGTGGTGGAGGACTACGTGGGCCACGGGATAGGGCGGGAGCTGCACGAGGACCCGCAGGTCCCGAACTACGTCCCGCGCGGCGCGTCCATGAGGAACGTCGTGTTGAGAAGCGGCATGGTGCTCGCCATCGAGCCCATGATAAACGAGGGAACGCACAGGACCTACCGTCCGCGCGGAAAGTGGACCGTGAGGACCGCGGACGGAAAGCTCTGTGCTCACTTCGAGAACACTGTCGCCATACTGGACGGCGGATGCGCCGTCCTCACGACGAGCGAACCGTGTTCCCTTGACGAGGTTTGAAATGAAGGAAGAAGCGATTCGAGTTCAAGGAGAGGTCATCGAGGCTTTGCCCAACACCCGTTTCAGGGTGAAGCTGGAGAACGGCTTCGAGGTGCTCGCCCACGTCTCCGGGAAGATGAGGATGCACTGGATCCGCATACTCCCCGGCGACAAGGTGGTGATCGAGCTTTCGCCCTACGATCTCACCAAGGGAAGGATAGTGTACCGCGGTGAGATGAAGGACTACGAACAGACCTGAGGTCGGGAGAGATAGAAATGAAAGTGCGTGCTTCGGTTCGGCGGAAGTGTGAACACTGCAAGATAATCAAGAGGAAGGGCGTCTTGCGCGTCATCTGCAAGAACCCCCGCCACAAGCAGCGGCAGGGCTGAGGAAGGAGAGCGTCAATGCCTCGTATAGCGGGTATCGATATTCCGGCCGACAAGAAGATCTCGGTGGCGCTGACCTACATCTACGGCATCGGCCAGACGACGGCGAAGAAGATACTGGACAAGACGGGCATAGACCCGGACATGAAGGCGAAGGACCTCACCGAGGACCACGTCCAGAAGATCGCCGCCGTGCTGGACAAAGAATGCGTGATAGAGGGCCAGCTCCGCCGGCAGGT